>CAYLJQ010000164.1:0-11423 GCA_964383955.1 uncultured Heliomicrobium sp.
GGATCTGTGTCACGGAATGTCACAAAAACATCACCAAAGCCTCATGAATGGAAATGGCTCCCTTGGGTAAACTCCGTCGCGTTGATGGACAACGCGTTCGTCAACGGAATCGGCCCGGTGAAGAAGTTTAGCCGGCTGGAACAGGAAACCCGTAAAACGAATAGGAGCTAAGGTTATGGAAATCAATAAATTGGGAGTTGAAATTGTGGTTGAACTGGAAGTGGAACTGATGGAAGACGTGATTGCGCCGGGACTGAACTCCACAAACCACAACGAAACGGTGGAAGTTGATTTGAGCCTCGAAGAAATGGAAGCGGTGATCGCTCCGACGATTTTCACTGGCAACAACCACAACGAAACGGTGGAAGTTGATCTGAGCGTTGAAGAAGTGGAAGCAGTGATTGCGCCAGGCGTTATCATTCACGATTAGGATAAACAGCGAGACGCGGTTAAACGGCTAACCCGTTTGAAGGCGCAGGGAGTAAGCAAATGAGCACTGCAACAGAAATGACTTCGGTTGATACGAAACGGAAGGTTTGGGGGTTGGTTCATCGCGCCGACCGGTTGCGGGAACAGGGGCAATACGCCGAATCCGAAACGCTGTTCAAACAAGCTTTAGTCTTGGCCGAAGAAGTTTTCGGAGCGGAAGCGCCCGAACTCAGCGCAGTGCTCAACAATCACGCGATTCTTTATAAATACTCCGGGCAATTTGACGAAGCCGAATTGCTCTACCGCCGCGCGCTGGAACTGACCATCCGGCATTTGGGCGAAGAGCATCCCGAAGTCGCCACGATTTATCACAATCTGGGCGGGCTGGATCATGCGCGCGGACATTATGCCGAAGGCGAACCGGCAGCCAGACGCGCGGTGGAAATTCGCCAAAAAGCGTTTGACGCGGCGCACCCCCAAGTCAAAGAAACGCATTTGGCGGCGGACCTGGCTGCGCTGGCTGGCGTGCTGGACGGACAAAAGAAGTACGAAGAATCCGAACCGATTTACAACCGCGTGTTGGAAGTTTTCGAGCGGCAACTAGCGTCTGGCGACAGCGCTGCCGAATACGAAATCGCCATCAATGTGAACAACCTGGCGGCGCTGTATGCCAATACAAACCGGGCGGAACAATCCGAACCGCTCTATCGCCGGGCGCTGGCAATCAAGGAAAAACTGTTTGGCGCATCCCATCCGGATGTAGCCGTCACGCTGAACAACCTGGGCGTGCTGCTGAAAAAGCTGGGTCGCCGCAATGAAGCCATCGAAGCGTATCGCCGCGCGCTGGAAATTTTTGAAAAGACGATTTCCCCAGATCATCCAAAACTAAAAGCTGTTCGAGCGAATTTAGAAAAACTGGCCTGACAATTTGGAGTGCTGCGACTCTGGCGCAGCTTTGGTAGTCGGATTCAATCGCACGACCTTGGCCAGCTACCAAAGCGACGCTGCACGTCGCAGTCCCCAAAAAGTTGAGCCGGTTGATGGTTTCCAGCCGAAAATCTCGTTTCTGTCAGTGGAGGCCCAATCAACGATGAAACCGGATTATTGCGATTACCCGCCGCAGCCCGCCGCCGATTTGGAAATGGCCGAACAGCCAGATGGCGAGCGCGTGGTTTGGGTTGTGGGCGCGGCTTCGGTTGGCCGTTATTTGTTGCTTGGCGAAACCGAACGCAAAGTCCTGATGCTGATTGACGGCCAGCGCACTCCTTCGCAAATCTGCGAAACTTTTCTGCAACAATACGGCGGAAAACTCGGACTGCCGACGCTGACCAAGTTCCTGACCAAGCTGGAAACTTACGGGTTACTGGCAGGGCAGCGCGGCAAGTTCCAGGAAGGCGCGGATTCTCCGCAAAGCCAAAAAGCCTACAAACCGATCAAACTCTTTAATCCCGACCGGCTGTTCACGTTACTGTTGCCCAAGCTGCGCTGGATTTGGACGACAGGATTTTTCATTTTCAGCCTGGCGTTCATTCTGGGCATGGTGCTGCTGGCGCTGATGCACATTGAACAGGTGACGGCGTATGCGGCACCGCTGATGCGCGATCATTACCTGGCAATTTTTATTGCGGCGTATCTGATTGGCGTGACGCACGAATTTGCGCACGGCATGACCTGCAAAGCTTTTGGCGGACGAGCGACCGAAGTCGGCGTGTTGATCGTGTATTACTTTTTGTTCGCGCTGTATTGCAACGTTTCCGGCATTCATTTGATCCCGACGCGCGGACGGCGGCTGTGGGTGATTGCTGCCGGAATTTACTGGCAATTGATTGTCGGTGCGGTTTTGTTTGGCGTCTGGTTTGTGCTGGTTCCGCACACCATGCTGGCTGATGTGATTTTCGTCTGCATGCTGGGCAGCGTGCTGGATGTTTTTCTGAACGCAAACCCGCTGATCAAACTGGACGGCTATTACTTCCTTAGCCAGTGGCTGCGGCTTCCGAATTTGATGGATCGTTCGCGCGCTTACTGGCTGGGATTGTGGCGGCGCTTGCTGACCGGCCAGCGCGAAGAGAAGCCTTATTCACGGCGAGAGAAAACGATTTACACGTTGTACGGAGCATTGTCGGCGGTTTATTCCGTTGGCTTGATGGCGGTCATTATCTTTTACGTGGGAGATTGGCTGATGAACACTTTTTACCTGTTGGGATTGTTGCTGACCGTTGGCGTTGTGCTGATATTCGTGCGAAAGCCGCTGCAAAAATGGTTCAGTACTGCGCGCGGTAGCAAGCCGGTGGATTCGACGAATTCCGAATCATCAGGTCGCTACCGCTCCCTGTACAGCATCCTGCCGCGCCGCCGTTTGATCCCTCTGGCGTTGGCGGCAATTGTCATTGCGGTACTGATGACACCGTGGAGAGCTTCGGTGGGAAGTTACGGCCAACTAATTGCGTTGCCCGACCGTGAAACGATCATTCGCGCTCCTGAAGCCGCGACGCTTGTGCAGTTGTCCGTCAAACCCGGCGACCAATTGGCTGCCGGAGCCGTCATTGGCCGACTGGGCAATATGGATGTCGAAGATCAAATCGCCGAAGTCGAAACCGATGTGGCGCGCGTGCAGGCTGATTACGACCGCTTGCTGGGCGAATTGCGCGTGCGCGGCGAATCGGCATTGCGCGCCGATGTGGCTTTGCAACAACGGCAGCGCGACTATGCGGAAATTGATGCCGAACAACGGCAAATCCGTTCTCGCCAGCAAACACAACCCAGCGATTCCGGCAAACAAGCGAACGTTCCGCGTATCGTCACCATTTCCAATAAGGTGATGAATGACGATCCGCCGTCGAATTTCCCGGCAGCTTTGGCAGCGCTGCAAGCCGAAGCCGACGCGCAACGCGCGCTGACCGAGGAAGCCGTTAAACAGCGTGACCGGTTTCGCCAGCTTTACGCCCAAGGATTGGTTCCACGCAGCGAATTGGATGCGCAGGAAGCGCGCGCCGCGACCTTGGCCGGTTCGCTGGACGCAGCGCGACAACGTTTGAATGCGGCTTTGGTTCAGCATCGCCGCAATCACACAGCAACGGCAACCGATGTTCGATTGGCCGAAACCGACGCGGGAACCGAGCGACTGACCTTGGAAAAGCTGAGCGGGGAATTGCGCGGGCTGCGCGAATTGCTGGCTTCGCTGGAATCGCGGCGAGATTTGCTGCAACGCAAACGCGGCCAGTTCGATTTAACCACGCAGCGCGCCGGAGTCGTTTTTGGCGAAGAACTGCCACGCTTGACCGGGCAGTTTTTTCAAAAGGGTGCAGAAATTTGCCGCGTTGCCGACACGCGCCAGTTGCTGGTTCGCATCCAGGTTCCCGAACGGGAAATTGGCGATGTTCGCGTTGGTCATCCAGTTCGGCTGAAAGCGCGCGCATTCCCGGACCAAACCTTCAACGGCAGCGTGACCAAAATCGGCGGCGAAAGCGAAAGCGACCAAAGTGGCCAAACGATTTATCGCGTGGAATTAACCGTTGAAAACGGCGAAGGAATGCTGCGGCCTGGGATGACAGCATTTGCCCGGATTGATTTTGACCGGCAGATGATCGGGCGAATTTTGCTGCACAAAGTCAAACAGGCGCTGCGGCCTGAGTTGTGGATGTTGTAAAAGCCGATTGTTTAATTTTGCAGATTCAAACGTTTCAGGAACTCAGGGAAGCGCGGGTGAGAACGCAGATTGTCGAAGCGCGGATCCACTTTCAGATAAACCGTCCCGTCGTGATGGTCTTCGGAAATGGATTGATCCAGCAGTTTTATCGCTGGTTCAATTTCGCCCGCTGCCGAGTACGCGAATACGCGCAGGATTCGTCCGTCGGGGGTTGTGGCCGGAGTAGTTTTCAGTCGGAATTCAAGTCGTTTTTGCCAGTACGCATTGGCTCCTCCCTGGGTAAAGGCCTGCTGAATTTCGACGATTTGTTCATCGGGCGCGCCGGTGTTTTTGAATTCATTGATTGCCGATTGCAAGTCGCCTTTGCGTTCGTAAGAATTTCTGATCCAGGAATAGGCTTCCCTTACATTCGGATTTTTGGGTTCGGCTGCGATTGTGTTGCGTAACTCGGCAACGGCTTCGTCGTACTGGCGCGCCAGAAACAGAATGTGTCCATGATCTCTGTTGATGGGGAAGGAGTGCGGGGCAATCTCTTTGGCGCGTTTGATTTCATTCAGCGCTTCGGGAAATTGGCCCCGAATCGCCAGCATGATTGCGTGCCAGTGATAGGCGGTTTCATAACCGCTGTTCAGCTCTTTTGCACGTTTGAAATACGTTTCAGCCTGTTGCCAATTCTGATGCCGGAACACTTCCAGAAAGCCCAGTGTGCTGTAAGGCTCAGCTAGCTGTCTGTCCAACGCCAGCGCTTTGCGGGCAAGCTCTTCCGCCTTGTCGCGCGCGGCTTCTCGTTTGGGACCGCCGTTGTAAAGCAGAACATACGCATCCGCCATGCCGGCGTACGCCAAGGCAAAGTTTTGGTCCAAAGAAATCGCTTGCTGATACAGCGCAATTGCCTGTTCCAGGTCTTCATCGTTGCGCCGATTCCAGTACAGCCGGCCTTGCAGGTAAAGGTTGTAAGCTTCTTTGTTTGCGGTGTATTGCTTTGCCAGCAGTTTCTGTTCTTCACCGGTCAATTCCAGGCGGAGTTTTTCGGAAATCTGCCTGGAGATGTTTCCCTGAATCGAAAGCGAATCAATCGCAATTAAATCGGCGCGCGGCTGCTGATAACTTGTGCTCCACAACACCGATCTGTCCGTGGTGTCTACCAGTTCCACGCGAATAATCATCACTCCGCCCTGTTGCAAGACTCGTCCGGTCAGAATGTTGTGAACGTTCAATTCAAGCCCGACCTGTTTGGGGTCAACTTCCCGCCCCTTGTAAATTCTGACTGAGCTGCTGGCCAGCACACGAAGTTTGGGGCGCAACTGAGACAGATTGGTGATGACGCTTTCGGTGATTCCGTCGCACAGAAATTCAAGCTCTTTGTCGTTGGTGGCATTCAGCAAGGGAAGCACCGCTAGCGAATTTGGTGCGGGCGCAAAGCTTCGATTCGATTTCCACCACAGAAAACCAGCCACGGCAAACACGAGCGTAAGCACAACAGCCAGGGCCGGGAAAATCCATCGCATCGCGCGCCATTGCAGTTGATGCGCGCCGGTATTCAGTGCAGGGATTTCAGCCGTCACCTGCCGTTGCGCGCCGGACACCAGGCGATAAATGCCGGAAGCGCTGGTCAGCAGGGAACGTAAATCCAGTGACAGGTCGCGCGCCGACTGAAACCGTTCTTCAGGATTTTTTTCCAGGCAGCGGCGAACGATTTTTTCCAGCTCAGTCGGAATGTCCTGGTCTTCCGTGTCAATGGGCGGCGGATCGTCGCGCAAAATTGCCGCCAAGGTTTCCGGGGCTGTCGGACGCGTGAAAGGACGTTCGCCTGTCAGCATTTCGATCAGCATGCAGCCAAGCGAAAAAATGTCGCCGGGCGCTTCGACATTTTCGCCGCGCACCTGTTCGGGAGACATATAACCGATGGTTCCCATCAGTGTGCCCGGCCTGGTTTCCTCCCAAAGCGCATTTTTCGAAAGCAGCGTCGCCGCATTGCTGGCCAGGGCGCGTTTGACGCGGGCGATGCCGAAATCCAGCAGCTTGATTTGTCCGTCGTTTGTCAAGAAAACGTTTTCCGGCTTGATGTCGCGGTGAATGATGCCTTTAGCGTGTGCAGCGGCCAGGCCGTCGGCAATCGCTGCGGCGATTTTGATCGCTTCGCGCCAGTTGAGCGGGGAATCTTTCAGCCGCTGGCGAAGCGTCGCGCCTTCCAGCAATTCCATGACCAAATACGCAGCGCCATCCTGATGGCCAAAATCGTAAATCGCCAGAATGTTCGGATGAGAAAGGGCAGCGATGGCCTTGGCTTCGCGCTCGAACCGGGCCATGGCATCCGGATGTGATGACAAATGCTGAGGCAGAACTTTGATGGCGACATGCCGATCCAGGCGCGAATCTCGTGCTCTGTACACTT
This sequence comes from uncultured Heliomicrobium sp., assembly GCA_964383955.1. Lineage (GTDB taxonomy): Bacteria > Acidobacteriota > Blastocatellia > RBC074 > RBC074 > RBC074. Next base: position 6,471 of record CAYLJQ010000164.1, read on the forward strand.
CACCCATTCCGCCCGCGCCAAGCAACGAAACAAGCTGATAATGTCCGAGCTTCTGGCCGACCATGGTGCCAACAGCCGTGGCAGCCACAGAGGCGCTCGCTTTGTCAAAATCCAGTGCTGACGTTAGGCCTTTGGCGGGAGTCGTTTCAATGAAGCTGCCGGCTTTTTGATGTGCCGCCAGCAGCGATTCCAGCTCACGACGCAAATCTGCGTCGCCATCGCAAGCTTCGTCCAGAAAGGCCGAATGTCGCTCAGGAGGCAAGTCTAGCGCTGCGTCCAGCAGTTCATCAATTTTCTTCCATTGTTCGGGGCTCATATTGATACCGTGTCGTAAAGTGGCCGGAGTTTAGTACATTTCGACAACGCCGTAAAAATAATCGAGCGAATTTGTCAGCCGCGAAACTGCTTTTAACGATAATCTGATGGCTAATCGTCGAACCAAGCTGGAATTTTGATATGGCTTGAATCACAATCCGCAGCATCCATGGTGAATTCCCAATCAGAAAATGAGCTGAATGAACTTGGCAAAACGACTCTGTTCCGCAATCTGACCACCGCTCAGTTGCAGGAGCTGTCGTCGCAGTTACACCGCAAGTCGTTTACCGCCGGTACTGCGATGATGACGGCGGAACAGGCGGGCGAAGTCGTCTACATCATTCTCAATGGCACGGTCAAAGTTTGCGCGGAATCCGAAGACGGTTCGGAAGTGATTCTGACGATTCTTGGTCCGGGAGAAATCGTCGGCGAAATGAGCGCGCTGGATCAGCCCATGCGCTCCGCCAGCGTCGTTACGCTCGAAAAAAGCGAGGCTTTGTGGATGGATCGCGCCACGTTTCATCGCTTTCTGTTGACGATGCCGCGATTGGCGTACAACCTGGCCTGTATTTTGTCGGCCCGGCTGAGAATGGCCGACGAACAGATTCGTTCGCTGGCTCGGCTGGAAGTTGAAAACCGCGTCGCACGTCAATTGGTTGCCTTCGCTGACCGGTACGGCCAATTACAACCCAACGGCGACACACATATTCCCATCCGCCTGACACAGGGCGATATCGCCGCCTTGATCGGAGCTTCCCGCGAACACATCAACAAAGTCATCGTCGCGTACAAAGAACGCGGCTATTTGTCCGTTGATCGCCAATACCACATCACCATTCACAACCCCCAAGCATTAGCCAAACGCTGCTAGCGAAATGATGAATTCAGAAGGCTGAATGATGAATGCTTGTCTCTCGAATTCATACTTCATCTTCCCTGTGACTCACCTTACACCTTTCCTGTGACTGGCTTCGCAGCAGCCAAATGCCTTCCCGCTTAGAGTGCGCCCGTCGAAACGGGGAAGCGGTTTCAATTAAAAAAAAAGTTTCATTGACGTTAGAGCTTTACCCGACTTTTTCCGCTGATGTAAGTGGAGCGGGCAGGAAGAAACCAGGCGTGGATTGCGACGGTGTCCCGACACAATCAATCGAACCACTTCTGAAAGCCTGGAATCAGTAGATGAAAAAATAGTTGTACAGCCATTAAGGAGGGCGAAATTATGTTTACTCAAAAAGCCAAAGGGTTATTTCTTGCGATTGTTTTTAGTTTGATGCTGCCAGCAATCGCGCTGGCCGAGGCGGAAGGCGTCGTTCGGTTTGGCGTCTCGCCAGCAGACTTACAACAGGATTTTTTCGACGGGTACGGTGACAACGGTTACATCCCGGTTCGCTTGACCGGTTACAAATCAGGGAACGCGACGCGCTATTTCACGCGCTGGGTTCCAAACACCGGCAACAAACAGTGGTACGGATACTTTGGAAAAACGCTGGCCGAATTCGACCAGATTTACCTGAATATGAAGAATCAGGGTTTTTACCCTGTTGATGTCAGCGGATACGACACGCCGAACGGGATTCGCTACGCGGTGATTTATCACAAGAACACTGCCGGGACAGGCTGGCTGCTGTATCGCCATTCAACACGGCCAGGCATGCAAACGCTTGTTGACACCGTTGGCAGTCAAGGCTGGGTTCCGCATCGCGTCGAAGCGTATGAGTCAAACGACGAATCCCGCTACGTCTCCATTTGGTACTACCAGCCGGGCGTTGGCTACCACATGCACAACAAGATGACGCGCCAGCAGTACGACGATCATCTGAACAATTACAAACAAAACGATTATCTGCCGGTGCATCTGGACGCCCACACGGTCAATGGAGACGTTTATTACTCCGGCATCTGGAAGTACAAAAATTCAGCGTATGCGATTCGCACCAATCGCGACTGGCGCAAATTCCAACGGTACTACAACAACTATTGGGCTGCCGGATACAACATTGACAACTTTTACGCGGCGGAAACGCCGGACGGCATTCGCTACGGCGGAATCTGGTTTTTCGACGGCGTGCCGCAGATCAATGACAACTCTTCGCTGAGCCTGAAAGTTCGCAAAGAAGTTGATTCCGCAAAAGCGCGCGGCGGAGCGGCAGTTATCAACCTGACCACCGGTCAGCAGGTGATGGTTCACGCAGACCAGGAATTCGCCATCGCCAGCACCAGCAAGATTGGCATCCTGTATGCGCTGCTGCGGGAAATTGATCTGGGCAACGATACGTGGACAGCGACGATGAATTCGGGCGCACAGTTCGGCACCAATCAAGGAGATTGGCTGGATCCCAACACAAACTACACCGTTCGGCAGATGGCCGAATTCATGATCCGAAGCAGCAACAATTGGGCGACAAACCGGCTGATTCAGCGCTTGGGTGCAGCGACGATCAACACTCGGTTGGATCAGTTGGGACTGGATGTGACGCGCATCCATCGGTATATGAGCGGCACAGGCGCCCCCAGCATGCACGGCAACAGCAGTTCCGGCGAAGACCGTCAGGAAGGTTGGGAAAACAAATCCACGCCGCGCGAAATGGTCACGCTGCTGAAGAAGGTCTTGCAGGAAAACGTGCTGAGCAACACCTCAGAAACGCGGTTTTGGAATACGCTGAAGATGGATAGTGACAACGACGGCGTCAACGAAAAGAACTACATCGCTTCTGCTGTTGGACCGATGTTTAACCCTGCGATCAGCGTTTGGAACAAAGGTGGCAGTCTGACAGGCGCACCGCGTTTCGTTCGCGCTGATGCCGGACGCTTCCGCTTCCCGGATGGCCAGGAAGTTCTGGTGGCGATCTTTATGGATGACATTTCGGACGATCCGGACGATTTCGACAACGCTTCGGACGCGACGATTGCCGATGCTGAAAAGACGATCAAAGACATCGCCAAGCTGGTCGCAAATCAATATCACGACTGAGTTTTTTCGAGTTCTCGGCCAAGGGAATCTCAGCCAAGGTTTTTACCTGAGCCAGAGAGCCTCCGATTCGCTCTCATTCACCGTCAAAGAGCGCAGGTTATTGGGCAACCTGCGCTCTTTTTCTTTTCTATCCAGCCTTTTCTGAATTTCAGCCATCGCCAAAATCACAGACTGTGGGAAGGAAGAAACCACTGATAACCACCGATTAACACTGATCAACACGAATCATTTTTCAGTTCCTTTGTGGCGATCTGTGTTCATCTTGTGTTTATCCGTGGTTCGTTTTTGCTCTGCTGTGTTTTGCTCTGAATCGAGAGGAGGGAAGCTTGCGGCTTTTTTCCGGATGGCTCATTCTGGAAATCAAACGAAGTTACTCCAGAACGAGAGGGTTTTATGACGCGAATCTTGCAAGGTCAGGTGGTGGCGATGTTTGCCTTTGATGTCGGGCACGAAGTTTCGCTGGAACGATTGAGCGCGATGATGGCGACGACGCCGATTCAGCCATTGTCGCGCAAAAAACAAACGCCGACGTATTTGCAGTACACCAAACCACCGCAAATTTTGCATCTGGGGCTGGCTACCGGTCATTTCGCTTCACCGGGAAATATTCAAGCGACGGTTTTCGACTTCGGAGCGGTCAGCATTTCCTACCGTTGGAATCTGGCGTCGGGCGAAGCCGTCTCGCTGGATGACCTGCCGCAGATCAGCCACGACCTGCACGCATTGAATCTGGAAGCTCAGGCCAAAGAACAAGTCGAAAGCTTCATGCTGAAAATTGAGCCAGCCATTATTCGCCCCAAACTGGCTGAACTGGTCGAAGATTATTACCTGTTCATCGTCGAAAAGCTTGACGAACCGCTGGCTGCTGAAGACTTAACCGCCAATCATCGAGCCACGCTGGCGCAGACTTTGCGATTTGAAAAACAGAAACTCAGCCACATGCAGCAGGACGAAGCCCTGGCGCAGCGCATCAGTTACTACGAACACGACGTGACATTGGTGGATTGGAACGCGGCGGTGATTTACGACCCCGATTACGAAGACACGGCCAATGTGCTGGAACTGCTGAACGTGGAATTGCTGGAAGCGCGTTACATTGACCGCCAACTGGACAAACGCATCGCCGAATACGGCAACTTGGTTCGCAAACGAATCGAATGGCCGATCCCGCTGCACAGGCCATACCGCAAAGCCATCGAAGATTTAGCCGAGTTGAAACTGGAATCCGCTTTGCTGGCGGAACGCGTAGAAAATGCGCTGAAGCTGGTTGGAGATTTGTACCTGGCGCGGCTGCATTCAGCAGCGGCTAAACGGTTTTACTTGCAGGAATGGGACACCACGATTTCTCGCAAGCTGGAAATCGTTTCGGACTTTTACGACCTGATGAACGACCGGCTCCACACGGCGCAAAGCCAGACGCTGGAAGTTATTATTGTGGTGTTGATTCTGGTGGAATTGATCTTGCCGTTCATCAGGCCGCATTGAAATAATTTGGCTATTGGCTTGAGAGGATGATGTATTCGTCGGTTTCGAGCAGAATTTTAGTCCCAACTTCTGCCATCTTGTCGAAAAGCCAAATGTTTTCATCTTCATTTGATGGCAACGGAACGGTAACAATCACCCGGTTGTCACGCCTCCTGATAACTTCTGCTGTACCAATCGCTGCG
>CAYLJQ010000165.1:0-11419 GCA_964383955.1 uncultured Heliomicrobium sp.
ACACGGATCAACACAAATAAACACAGATTGGATTTGCGGTTTTATCTGTCGTTTATCAGTGTAAATCTGAGTTCATCAGTGGTTTGTCGTTTATCCGAATGCTCTTTGCTCCGGTTTCGCTGCCGAACGTGGTCATTTCTCGCCCAGCATGCGGATCGGTTGCGGCGTTCGTTTAAGCTCAAATTTCTGTATTGCATGCTTTTCAATGTGGGCCATCGCTTCTTCCACAGAATCGGTCAGCATCAGCAATTTCAAGTCGTCCGGGCTGATGGTTTTTTGCCGAACCATCTCTTCCAGAAAATCATATAGTTCCAGGTAGTATCCTTTTCCCATCAAGACAATCGGAAAGTCTTTGATCTTGCGTGTTTGAATCAGCGTCAGGGCTTCAAACAATTCATCCATCGTACCCACGCCGCCGGGCAGCACGACGAAAGCGTAGGAATATTTGATCAGCATCACTTTGCGGATGAAGAAGTACCGGAACAGAAGCATCTTGTCCAAATATGGATTGGGCTGTTGTTCGAAGGGAAGCGCAATGTTGCAGCCGATGGAAGTGCCTTTGGCGTCCCAGGCGCCGCGATTGGCCGCTTCCATAATTCCGGGACCGCCGCCGGTCATTACTGTGAATCCCATGTTCGATAACGCCGCACCGACTTCGCGCCCGAGTTGATAATAAGGATGATCTTCCTTAAATCGCGCCGAGCCGAAAACCGTGACGCAAGGGCCGACGAAATGCAGATGGCGGAAGCCACGAATGAATTCGAAGAGAATTCGAAACACCATCATCGTTTCAGAACCGCGCGATTTTGGACCTTCCAAAAAATAACGGTCGCTGGTTTTGTTTTGTGGTGATTCGATTTGGGGTTCAGGTTGAGTTTCAGTGGGCATTATTTATCGCCTTCGCGGTTGCGCAAAAACCGGTCGCGTGATGACGGGCCGTTGAAAGCTGGTGCTAAAAATCGCAGGCAAGCTTTCTGCCCGGACGCTGGTGACTTCACACGCAACGGGTTGGTCTGCAAATTCAATTGCCAAGGGAGAAAAAGAAGGCGAGATGTTGCCCAAGCGATTTCGGAAAGTCAAAACGGCAATAGGTCTGTGTTTGGCTGCAAGTTTCTGGTTGGGCGGCAAAGCCAGCGCCATGCCAACCAAACCCGTCGAAGCCCGGTTGGCATTGATCAACAAGGCTGAGTTTTTTGTGCCGCCACCAATTGAAGAGGACAGGAATTCCCACTGGTTCGCGTCGAATCGAAGACTGAAGCCAATGGCGTTTTCGATTCCGCTGCCCTCACAGAAAATGGCGATAGAGTTTGGTGATTGAGCCACTGCGTAAATTCTTGTTTGGTGGCCGGTGATTGGTTGTTGGCGGTTGGCCAGGCTCCATCTCCCATCTCCTATCTCCCACCTTCCAAACACTAACTCCCAGCTCCCAACTCCCGGCTTTCCAATATCTTCTGAAAACAGTTCCAGGCCTGTTGCTGGCGCGATCGGGCCGCCAGCGCCGGTTACAGGATCAAGCGCGGTTGCGTATCGGCCAGCCTGCACCCAATCGGTCAGGGTGATTCGCCCGTCGCCCAACGTTGCGCGCGGAGCGCAATCGGCTCGCTGATATTCATTGCCTGGGGTTACAACATCCAGGCCCGCAGAAAAGCGCCCAAGCTGCGTCCAATCGGCAATGCTGATCGTGCCGTTGTTGCTTCCATTCGGACGCGGCGCAACGTCCGCTTCAAAACCGCCGCTAACCGTCAGCGTCAACGGATTTGATGTGCCTCCGCCGGGCAGGGGATTCACCACAGTAACTTTTGCCTGGCTGGCAATTGCCAAATCGTTGGCTGTCAACGTCGCAGTCACCTGTGTGCTGCTGACAAGATTCGTTGTTCTGGCAGAATTGTTGACTTGAACCATGGCTCCGGACAAGAAATTGATGCCGTTGATGGTCAGCGTCGTGTTTGGCGATCCCAGCGCAATAATGCTGGGCGACAGGTTGGACAGCGTTGGCGCTGGATTCGGATTCACCGGCGTGGCCAGGTTGATTGATGGAATCACTTCCGGTGTTGTTTGGCCGGGGCGAATCCACATCAGCCGAATGACCGCATTGGCCGTCAGGTCAAAGTATTCCAGTCGCAGGTTGTAGCTTTGGCCGCTGGTCAAGGCAATGGCGGCACTGCGATCTTCTGTCACCGGATGCGGCGTGAAATTATCAATCAGCAACTGATTGCCCAGCCACAAACGAACTCCGTCATCGGATTGTGTAACGAAAACAAAATTTCCCGTGGCGGGGGCTGCTACTTGCCCCGTCCAGCGAACAGAAAAGTTTTCTGAATTGATTGCCGGATCAGGCGAGGCAAATCCCAGATTGAAATCAACGGTTGTGTCGGTGCGGGTCAATTTCAGATTCGTGAAATCATCGTTGTCGAAATATTCGCCGCGCAGCCCTGCGGCAAGCGTGTCGGCGGCGGCTGGCTGAAATGGTTTGAGCAGCGAGAGCGAAATCAGGCAAGCCAAAATCGCAAGTGGAACAAGGCGAAACAACTGACAATACTTCTTTTCAAACATAACGCTTCCTGTGGTTTAGGGGCGGCTGGAAACGAGAACCAAAACGGCGGGGACCGGTGAATTGAGTGCGCGGGCATTATAGCCAACGGCGTTTGTTGTGGCGATGAATATTTCTGCGGTGTTCCGGGGGCGCAGGCTCCGGCACTTATCGAATCGTGTTGGCTCTGGCGTCAATGATGCTGCGAGTGACTGGCAAATCGCCCAATTCCGCCTGAAGCGCTTGTTTCACGCGGTTGCGCGACGCGAACTGCAGAATGATTACTTCAGCATCGCCGGAACCCAGGCTTCGCCCGCCGGGCAGTGCCAGCAAAACGCCCACTCGGCCTTGGGCGGCTTCTGTTTGGTTAAGCAGGATCGTCGCCTGTCGGGCGTGGCGTCCGGCCCTGGCTGTAACAAACCGCCATTCATTCGGGTCAAAATTCAAACTGAAGCTCAGTGCGTTTTCGCCTTTGCTGGCGTTCAGCTTCACAATCAGGAAATTGCCTCTGCTGGTCAATGTCAGCGCATTGGCGGATTCAACGATTGTCGAAGCCGGTTTTTGCGCAAATTCGTAGGAAGAGGCGGCTGATGCAGCGATTGCCGCAGTTGGCCCACCGGCAACGGTTGAAGCGTCGAGTCCTGCGACGTAGCGTCCGGTTTGCACCCAATCGGCCAGCGTAATGCGTCCGTCGCCAAATGATTCGCGCGGCGAATTATCCGCCCGCTGAAATTCGCTGCTGTTGGCAGGAGTGTCCAGTCCGGCAACAAATCGTCCGACCTGAACCCAGTCGGTGATTGTGATTGCACCGTTGTTGTTTCCGAATGGCCGAGGCGTTACGTCCGCTTCGTAACCTTGTCCGATGCGCAGGCTGCCCGAAACAAATTGCGCGGTGATGGCGGAACTTCCAGTAGAAACTGCGCGAGCGATTGGCTGATCGCCAAAGCTGATCGTCGTATTTGTTGGCAGCGCCGCTGCAAAAATGTCGAACGTGATAATGGCAATTTGTCTGGTTCCCGAAATGAATTTTTGCCCGGACGGTTGAGTCGCCCTGACGCCAAAATTGCCCGCAGCGACCCGCGTGGCGTCCGCAAAAAACTCTGCGCCGGTTGCATCAGCGCCGATGGAAACTCGCGGGTTGAACAGTAGCGTTGTATCAAAATTGATGCTGAAGCTGACGCTGGTTTCATCGCCTTTGGAATCCAACGTGATGGGCACGCTGATCGTTCTTCCGATGGAACCGGCGGAGTTGACTGCGGTGACTGCGCGCGCGGCCACATTGACGCTGATCGCAGAACTGCCGCCGCCCAGGCTGGCAGGCAATGTTGCGGTGATGGTGGCAGGACCGCCCACCGCTACGCCGTTCAGATGGAATGTTGCCGACGCCGATCCAGCCGGAATCACAACTGTGGATGGAATCGTCAGCACCGAAGGGTTTGTTGTGCTCAAGGCCAAGGTCACACTGTTGGTTTGCGGATAGCCCAGGGTGACTGTTATGGGGCTGGTTACGCCAACGATTGCCGTCAGCGGAGACGGCGACAGGGAAATGGTCGGGAATGCAGTGAAGTTCAGAGTTTGCGCATCCACGCAACCGGGTTTGCTCAAGACAATCGGCGCGGTGCGTGCGCCAAACGGGACCGTTGTGGTCAGCGAGTTTTGGTTGTTGATTGTGAAGGAAGCTGGCACATCGCCGAACTTCACTGAAGAAATTCCGCTGAATCCGGAGCCTGTGATCGTCACCTGATTGCCGGCAGCGCCGTTACTGGCGCTCATACCTGTGATGTCCAGGCAACCGGTCTGGCAACAGGCAAATCCCGTCAGTTGGAGCGAAAACGCGCGAATGTTTCCGCTATCACCGGAAAAAGCGTCAACCACGGTCAGCAGCCAGGTTCCATTCGGATTTTCTCCGTCAAACGCCGATAGCGGGTTGGCCGGTTTGAAGGTGCCGGTGTAAGGAGGCCCTTGTGGCGGCGGGCCATTGGACGCAATGGAACTGATGGAAATCGCGCTTTGGGCATCGTCATCCAGCAACGTTTGGCAAAAGTTTTTACCGCTATTTCCGCTGCCGCCCGGACGGCTGATGATGGTCACGCTGGTTCCGGCGGGCGAAGTCAGCCTGAAAACCAAATCACCTACCCAGGCGTGATCCACGCCTACGCCTGAGGCTCCGGGACTGGATGAGCATTGCGTTCCATCAATTCGAAAGTTCAAGTCGGCCAGGTTGCTGGGAAAACCGTTAACGGTAATCGGCAAGCTGATACCGCGCGAATCGCCGTCAGGAATTTTCATCGCTTCGCCTGTGTAACTGTAACTTTGCGTCGTAGTGCCAACCGCGCCCAGCGTGAAATTGAACGTCACGATTCCCAAATCCTGGTCGCCGTCTTTCAAACTCAAGTTAACGGGTAAGGTTCCGCCGCAAGCTCCGCTGGCCATAAAGGTGAATTGGCGCGTAACGGCGGCAGAACCGGGAGCCATTGCTCCGTAATTTCGTGTTTGTTCGCTGGCAATGATGTTGGCAGAAGCCAGCAAGGTCGCCGTCAAATTCTGTGTGGCAGTTGATCCGTTGTTGCCCAGCGAAAGGTTGACTGAAACTGTTTCACCGGGGTCAATCACTTTGTTGCCGGGCAAACAGCCTTCAGTAACCAGCGAAGAACTTGCGGCAATAATCAATTTTGGCGGACGCACCAGGCGCGCGCGGATTCCGTAATTGCCAAACGAACCCAGCGAATCAATCAATTCAAAGCTGACGCCGTCCAGCGAACGGTACGAACGCGTTTTCGACTTTGTCGTGTCCAGCGCAAATGGAAACACATTTTCAGCCTGGGTCAGCCGAATGCCGACGACAAAATCTCCCGACGTGATTGTCACCGGCTGCACATTCACTACGTTGAACGCGCCGACTTGCTGCACCTGCGCCGCCGTTGTCTGAAACGTCAATCCGTCAATGTTCGCGTCGCCGTCCGTGTTGGAAGCAATGACGACCGAATACTGATCGCCCACGCGCACGCTGTTGTTGTCAGAAAAGTAAATCGAAACAGCGTTGATCGTTGCCGGATAAAACGACGGCGTCAGCCGGTTGACACGATACGACGTGCCGCCGGTTGCAACGCCAGCCGCACTTTCAAACGTTCCGTCATCCACCGCCAGTTCAAACGGCGCGGCGTCTTGCGTGACAGTGAAGGCCTGTCCGCCAACGGTGATGGTTCCGGTGCGCTGAATCGTTTGGGAATTGGCGGCGACGGTGAAATTGATTGTGCCGTTTCCCTGATTGCCGCTGCTGAATAACACGCTGACAAACGAATCACTGACGGTTGGCGTCCAGGCGCATTCCGCAGCCGCCGTCACTGTGAAACTGCCCGAACCTCCGTTGGCAGGGAAGTTTTTGGTAGACGGCGTCAACGTGTACGCGCAACCGCTTCCAGCGCTTTGAGTCATGGTGATGATTTGTCCGGCGACAGTAATCGTGCCAGTGCGCGCCAGGCCGCTGGTTGGCGCAACCGTGAAACTGACAGTTCCGGTGCCGCAGGCGGCGGAATTGGAATTGATGCTGATAAAGCTGGAATTGCTAATCGCCGTCCAGCCGCACGCGGCGGTTGTTTCGACGCTGATGGTTCCGACTCCGCCAGCGGCATCGAACGCGGATTTGTTGGCCGTGACCGTGTAAGTGCAATTGCCAACGGTCAAGATGTTGATGCCGGTTGCCGTCTGGCCGTCGGGATTGGTGATGGTGACGCTTTTGACTCCGGCTGTGGCATTGACGGTCGAAAGGTTCAATTGAACAGTTGTCGGGTTGATGTAGCTGACGCTGTTGACCGTGACTCCGCCGCTGACGGTTGCGCGCAACCGGCAGGCGAATGTATCACCGGGATCAAAAAAAGCTGCTCCTTCGGTCAAAGAAATTCCTGTAATCACGACGTTGACGGAACTCAACCCGGCGGCCACCGCAGGCGGATTGGCTGCGGCGGGCGCGGCTGGCGGCGGCGCGGGAATTTTTGCCACGCGCAATCCATACGAATTGGCGGCATCCGCGAACTGCTGCACGGTCCACAATGTCATGTCGTCGCAAGGATCAATGCTGGTATACGAATAATCTCCCCAGCGGCGGCGACCTTGCTGATTTCCACTGTCGCTGGAAGGGTTGTACGGTCCGGGACTGGCTGTAATCAGCAGCGGCGATTGCAACGCCCCAAGCGGATCTGTCGCCAGCCTGTAGGCAATCGCGGCATTCACGTATTCATTCGTTCCCGCGGTGGAACTGCCAATCAACAGATTTCCCTGGCCTGAAACCGCCAGCGAAGGAATAAAGTAATTTCGCTCGTCTTCGGTGTTGGTCGTGGTTGGCGTGAACAGCGTTCCGGCTTGGCGAAGCGAAGGGGCTAGCGTGCTGATATCCGTGATTTCATACCAGCGTAATCCGTCGCGTGTTCTGGGAGCGTCAATCGTGCCTTCGTTATTGACGGAAATGGTTTGGGTCGTCCAGATGTTGCCGCCGCGAAGTTGCGCCATCATCAACCGGTCATCAATCGCGTCGAGCCTGCCGTTCACGCCGTTGATGTTGCTACGATGGCGAACCGTGATGGGCTGAGAAGTCTGTAGCACGTTGATGTAAATGTTCGCGGACATCACCGGCAAACCTCCCGGATTCGACACTCTGCGCAGCACCAGGCGACCCAAACTGCCCGCGTCGGTTCCGATCAAATAGCCTTCGGTGGAAGTCGCGGCGGGATTGTCCACTCCCTGCGGCGTGAAGATGCCGTTTTTCAATGTCGTGCTGGACGCATCAATCAGGTTGCGAAAGGCTGAAGCGACAATTTGTCCGCCGCTCAGGATCGAAGATTTGCGAATGACAATCGCGGTCGTATTGCTAAAGGCTCGATTGCAAAACTGATTGACTCCAACGTAAAGCGCGTTGGCATCAATGCCCAGCGTCGGGTAATCGGCGAAACATCCGTTGTCGCCCGATGGAGAAACTTCGTTGTGCTGGAATTGGTAAAACGTCCAGGCTGTTGCCGTGTTGATGGTGGAACCATCACTGACAGCCAGCAGAATTCTGTTGTTCGATTGCGATGTGTTGACCAGCAAAATGAACCATCGCCCCGAAAGCCTGTCGTATCGAACGCGCGGATCAGTCGTGATAAAGCCCGCGCGAACAGAATTGAAGAAGGAATCAATGTCAGCGTCCAACTGCCCAAGCGCGCCAGTGCTTTTGTTGAAGACCCGAATTCGCCCGTTGACTGCCAGCAAATACTGCGTTGGTCCGGCGGCCCCCATTGCATCGGGCGGAAACGCGCTAGTTTCTGCCAGAGTCGCCGCCGTGAAAGTGAGACTTGGAGTCGGAGTGAAGGAGGGATAGAGAGATGGAGAGATGAAGGGGCTGGGGGATTGTAGCTTCAGTCTCACAGTCTCTCCGTCCCTCTGTCCCTCCGTCCCGTTCTCATCAGCGGGTGGCCAGTGCGGGCCTGGCAAAGCTTCGGGATTTTGCGGCAGTTTGTTGCGGTCAGGTTTTTTGAAACCTTCCTCTTCTTCTTCAGATTTGCGCTCGGTTCGATGCTGGGATTTTGAACGCAGCGACTGTTCGCGCGTCATGATGTCTGCCGTTGTTTCCGTAACGCCTGCTTCGCCAATCCACAGCATTCCGGTAATGGATCCGTCCGGGTTGAGTTGTTGTTGCTGATTGCGGGTGCGGGAAGGTGTTGGCGTTTTGACTTTGGATTTTGGTTTTGTTTCCGGTTTCGAACGCTCCGCGCGACGTTGCGCCAATCCGGCATCCATCCATATGCCCATCACGACGACAACGGCTGCAAATAGAAGCGCTTGCAAGAAATAGCGGGAAGAATTGATAACGGATGCAACTCTGTTAACGGGCATGCCTACTCCTGAGAAAACGCACCCTCCCTTGCCGGAAACGGGGCTGGATGTCGCCGTCAGCCAACAGCGACAGATATTCGTATAGATTGAATTACGGAACGAACGAAGAATTATGAGGCCGATTTAGAGCCGTAAGTCGTGAGGACAACGCAGTGAGTTACCCAACAGCTCAATCCTGACCAATCAAATCTGTCAAAATGCCTCTTGGTGTGTTTTTGAAATTGGTGAACTCCGCAACACACTGGGAGCGAAAATTAAGCTCCAGGGTTGTGGCTGTCAAGATAGGTTTTTTCGGAAGTAATACCCGGCTTCAGACAGGATCTTGATTGCCATGAACCGGGATAAATTTGAGGACTTGCTCAGGCCAGAATTCCGGCTTAAAAATCTAACTTGATCAACAAAATCCGTTTGGAGAAAGAATTCAACTATGTATAGCGCCAAAGTCCTGGAACACTTGGAAACCCCGCGCAATGTTGGCGAGATGGAAAACGCCACGGTTGCCGGGCAGGCGACGAATCCGGTTTGTGGCGATTTGCTGAACCTGCAACTGAAAATTGCCGATGAAAAAATCGCCGCTGCCAGATTCACTGTGCAGGGCTGTCCGCCGAGCATTGCCGCAGGTTCGGCTTTGACGGAAGCGCTGATCGGATTGACGATTGAAGATGCCCGCAAGCTGACGCCGTCGGATGTGACGCGCCTGCTGGAACGTTTGCCCCGCAACAAGGAGCACTGTTCAGTGCTGGCAATTGACGCGCTTCGCTCCGCTCTCTCTTCAATTGGCGAATGATATGGTATAACCAACCTTCCCCTGCGAAGGAATTCAACCCGTAAAACAAACCGATATGCCAATTGCAACTCCATTGCCTTCGGAGGCCGAGCCGCTGCATCGAGTCTCTGTTGATCAAATACTGCATCGATTGCGCGAAATGTTCGGCGAAGATCGCGCGCGCATTTCCACTGCCGACAGCTTCAGGGTGGTTGACGAAACCGAACGCGTCGTCGCTTTCCCGCAAACTCTTCAGGAATTGATGGAAATGATGAAGCTGGCCGAAAGCGAGCGTTGGCGCGTCATTCCGGCTGGCGCTGGCACCTGGCTGACCATCGGCAATCGCCCCGTGCAGTTTCAACTTGTCGTTTCGACCGCCAAAATGAATCAGGTGATTGAATACGAACCCGCCGATTTGACCGCCACAGTTCAAGCGGGTTGTTCACTGGTCGAATTCAACGAGCGCGCGGCCAAACATCGCCAGTTCATTCCGCTGGACCCATTTGGCGATGGCAGGTCAACGCTTGGCGGAATTATTGCTTCGGCCAGCAGCGGGCCTTTGCGTTGTGGGTATGGAACCCCGCGCGACTGGTTGATTGGCATTCGCGTTGTTCACCCGAATGGCGGCACGACAAAAGCTGGCGGCAAAGTGGTCAAAAATGTGGCCGGTTACGATTTGTGCAAGTTGTACACGGGCAGTTTCGGTTCGCTGGCTGTGATTGCCGAAATGAGTTTTAAGCTGCGCGCGCTGCCGCCCACGGAAAAAACTTTGGTCTTTTACGCGGATGATTCCGAAAGCCTGTGCTGGCTGGCGCTGAGAATCAGTGATTCCGACACGCAGCCTTCGGCGATGGAGCTACTATCGCCATCCGCCGATCTGAGCTTGCCGATTGAATCGCGGCGTCACGCTCTGGCAATGCGCTTTTTGAATGAAGCTGAAACCGTCGAATTTCAGCTCAGTGAAGCCACGCGCATTGGCTGCGATTTTGACCGAACCGTGTTGAGCGACGCTGACGCAGAAGCGTTTTGGACTCTCTACCACGAAACGGAAACCGATGACCAATGGGCGTTCAATTTGCGGTTGAGCGTGCTGCCCGCCGATTTGAATGACATGGTGAAAGAGGTCGGCCAGTTTCTACCGCAATCCAACTGGCGCGCGCACGCTGGCAATGGAGTTTTGCGCGTGCTGGCGAAAGAAGATTTGTTTGACGGCCTGCAAAGCAAACGCCGTCCGAAATTCATCGCCGAACTTCGCCATTTGACGCAAGTGCGCGGCGGTCAGCTTGTTTTGCTGAACGCGCCGCTGGCAATCAAAGATCAACTGGACACCTGGGGCGACGTTGGCTCGACCGGCAGGTTGATGCGCGAACTAAAAAACCGCTTTGATCCGGACGCTCAATTGAGTCCGGGTAGATTCGTCGCTGGAATATGATGAACGGGCAAATCAGCAGTAGGGAGAAGTTATGCCAAATCCATTCTGGATTTCCTCAATCGCAGCAACGATTAAGAAACTGTCGAAAGTCTGCACGCATTGCGGCAGACGCGCCACGTACCCGCGCAAGGAATCCGGGCAGTTTTACACCTGTAAATATTGTGGCCACAGATTCAAAGAACATGCTTCGCTGAAAAAGAAATGACTCCGGCCAATTGTTGGCTCTAATTCAAATTTATGGCTCTGAAGACATCACTTCACACGGCGCTTGACGCCGAGATGGACAAAATCCTGGGTTGCATTCACTGCGGTTTGTGTTTGCCGGCCTGCCCGACATACCAGCAAGTCGGTAACGAAAACGACAGCCCGCGCGGACGCATTTACCTGATGCGAGCCGTCGCCGAAGGCCGTCTGGATGTGCAAGCTCCCGCCTTCGCCCGCCACATAGATTTGTGTCTGGGTTGCCGCGCCTGCGAAACGGCTTGTCCGGCGGGCGTGAAGTACGGCTATTTGCTGGAACATGCGCGCGAAACCATCAACGAACACGGAACGAAAAAAGGCGCCAAAGGAAATGGATTTCAGAAGCTGATGCTGAAACTGGCGCTGCGCCACGTTTTCCCATACCCGAACCGGCTGAAAGCTGTTTTCGCCGTGAACCGATGGATGCGCGACAGCAGCTTGATAAAATGGGCTTACAAGACTGGCTTCGTTCGCAAGTTTTCCAAAAAGGCTGATTTCGCGTTGTCGCTGCTGATGACTACGGCTCCCGCTCGGCGAGACGGAGGGACGGAGGGAAAGAGGGACGAGGGGAAAGAGGGACAGA
>CAYLJQ010000166.1:0-11396 GCA_964383955.1 uncultured Heliomicrobium sp.
TGCTGGCCTTTACTTTGGTTTGGGAAGCCGCAACACCTTTCGCGCTGGCGGTCGAGACGCCCAGCAAGATAGGCATAAATAAACTACCGCCGAAAGCCACAAAAGCCGCCTCGCTCGTCCTGCAAGCTGGCAGTTCAATCATTGCATACGGACCGCAGCGATTCGATTATGAACCTGGGCCAGCGCGCACCCAATACACACAGTTCACGCTCGCAATGCCCGTCGCCGGAATTCTGCGCGTACAAAATGGAACGACCGGCAGCGCAAACCGAGCGACCGGTGCCATCGTTCAACTGAACGGCACGGTGCTGACCACTGCGCGGAATTTCAATCTGAGCACCGCAACGCTGGACATTCCGGTCAACCTGTTTGCGACCAATGCGCTCTCCGTCCGCGTTGTCGGCGCGCCCGGCTCGTATCTGACCATTACAGTTTTGGCCAAGCCAATTATCACTATGCTGTCGCCCGCGAGCGCCGTCGCCGGAGCAACGATCAACATCAACGGCAATTACTTTGACGATAGCGGCCTTGGTCAGAACCTTGTCCGCTTTGCCAAGGAAGGCGGAGGGCAAACTACCGCACAAGTTACCGCTGCCACGGCAACGCAACTTTCCGTCATCGTCCCTGCGGACGCAGCGACCGGCCCGGTGACGGTGCAAACCGCAGCAGGCACGGCAACAAGCCCGACCAATTTTGTTTTGGTGATCCCTCCGCCAGTCATTGCTGATTTCACACCAAAGCGCGGAACTGTCGGTGCGACCGTCACGCTGACCGGAACCCATCTGAAAGTTGGAATGGCGAACCCAACGGTGACGTTTGCCGGGGCGAACAACACCCGGCTGCCCGCGCTGGTCACTTCGGCCACGCCCGGGCAAGTTCTCGTCACAGTCCCGAATGCCGCGATTACAGGCACGATTGAGCTCACGACTTCGATGGGGACCGCTGCCACAATCCCATTCTTTGTGGACTCGGCGCAGGACTTTCAAATTACAGCCGCACCTTCGACAGGGTCAGCAGTGCAGGGCAGTTCGGCGGATTACGTCATCAGCCTGACGAGCGAGCAGTCTACCTTCACACAGCTTGCCAGCTTGAGCGTGCAGGGAGCGCCCGCCGGTTCGACCATCACGTTCACTCCGCAGCAGATCACCGCCGGAGCAACTTCCACGTTGAACTTGCGCGTTGCAGCCAATCTCGCGCCCGGCGATTATCCCTTCACCATCAGCGCCACTGCCGACATTGACGGCGCGTCTGTCGTGCGCACTGTCCAAGCCACAATCAACGTGTTGGCTGCCGGAACGACTACGCTTTCCGGGCGCGTGCTTTCAACCAAAGACGAACCGGTTCCAGGCGCGACTGTCTCGCTGGACGGTTTCAGCGCAACCACTAACGCTGCTGGAAACTTTCTGCTGTCGGGAATTGCTGCGGGAGCGAATCGTCCGGTGATGGTGGATGGCCGTACCGCCAGCGCGCCCAATCGCACCTACCCGGTGATTGCGGAGCCGGTAACCGTTGTGGCCGGGCAAGCCAACGTTGTGCCATACATCTTTCGCTTGCCTGCGATTGATACCGCGAATGAAGTCACACTCATTCCGACCCAGGCGACCATTGTAACGACGCCCGCAATTCCCGGCGTGGCGCTGACCGTTCCTGCCAATGCGGGATTGGTCAATCGGGATGGAACGCCGGTAACGCGCGTTTCGCTGACCATGGTGGAACCGGATCGCACGCCCGCGCCGCTGCCATCCAATGTTGGGACGAATATCGTTTACACCGCGCAACCCGGCGGCGCGCGCCCCTCACCAGGCGTGAAGATTCCCGTCACCTATCCGAATTTGGCGGGCGCAAATCCCGGCACGCGCGTCGAGCTATGGAATTTCAACCACGACACCGTGCAGTGGTACATCTACGGCCACGGCAATGTCAGCGCGGATGGCCGGTTGATCGTGCCGGAACCGGGCGTCGGTTTGCCCGATTTTTCGTGGCATTTTCCGAACTTGCCGGGCGGCTGCGATGGCGGAAATTGCTCTCGGGAGTGCCCCAGCCCAGTCTCGCCAAATCCGGTGGACTTGTCAGCGGGGGTGAAGATCGAAAAGACCACCGATGTGACTTTCGGCGGTGCGCGCGGCAGATTGGAATTAACGCGCATCTACACCAGCAACAGAGCAACCGCTTGCACCGACTGCCCGTTCGGCATTGCCATGACGCACAATTATGCGGTTCGACTGTCGGGCACGTTTATGTCGGGCGGCGCGGGGCGCATCATTTATCCCGAAGAGCAAAACGGCCGACTTTTCAGTTTCGATGTGGACAAAACTGCCCAAGACCCGCAGGGCGCTCTCGTGTTCACCACCACTGCAACGCCTCATCAACTCGGCGATGTCATCCGCAAACTGACCGATGGCACGTTCGAGTATCGGGCCAAGAACGGCAATGTGATGCGCTTCGATACCTCAGGCCGGCTGATTGCAATGGTGGATCGCAATGGCAACACGACGACGTTCACTTATACCGGCAGCAACCTGACCCAAATCACCGATGCGGTCAGTCGGTCGCTGACGTTGCAATATTCCGGCCCGCGCATTACCAGCGTGACCGATCCGCTGGGCCGTGTCTGGCAATACGGTTACGACGGCAGCAATCGCTTGATCACCGTCACCGATCCGCTCAACCAGACGATGACTTACACATACAGCGCGGTGATCCGCCTCGCTTCCATCACCGACAAACGCGGCAATGTGATGAAGCAGATCACCTACGACGCCAACGGGCGCGTCA
Organism: uncultured Heliomicrobium sp.; assembly: GCA_964383955.1. Classification (GTDB taxonomy): domain Bacteria; phylum Acidobacteriota; class Blastocatellia; order RBC074; family RBC074; genus RBC074. The sequence goes on from CAYLJQ010000166.1 coordinate 2,776, forward strand.
GCCAGCAGCAATTCGCCGATGGCGGCATTGAAAGTTATAGCTACACGCTCAATGGCAACATGGTCTTTGCCGCAACCCTGACCGACCCGCTAGGCCGGACACGTTCCATGCGCTTCAACGGCGCGGGCCAGGTCGTCGGAATGACCGATGAACTCGGACAAAGTTCCACAATCACCCGCGATCTGATGACTAACCTGCCACTCCAACGCAGTGGCCCATGTGGATGCCCGGAAGATACGCGTACCTACGACGGCAACGGCAACCCGCTCGCCATCACCAACCGTTTGGGTCAAACCACGCATTACGAATACGAACCCGTCTTCAACAACGTCACGCGAATGACCGACCGGCTGGGCCGGGTCACCACTTTTACGTACGACGCACAGGGCAATCGCACCTCGATGATCAACGCGCTCACGCAACCGACCACGTATGCTTACGACCAATTCGGCCAGTTGACCAGCATGACCGACGCGCTCAATCACACGCGGCAGATGGAATACGATGCGCGAGGCCATCTTACTGCTCTGGTGGATGCGCTCGGCAATCGCTCGACGATGGAAAACGACTTCGTCGGCAGACTCATGGCGATGGTTGATCCGCTCGGTCGTCGTACCGAAATGACTTACGACGCGCTGAACCGCACTCTGACAAGCAAAGCGCCCAGTAATGCCGTGACCACTTTTGCTTACGACGGCAACGGCAACAGGATCAGCCTGACTGACGCGCTCAATCATCAATGGGTGAACAGGTACGATAAGAAAAACCGTCTGATTACCAGCATTGACCCAATCAATCGCGCCACCCGTTATGCCTACGACGCTGCCAATCAAATGCTCAGCGTTACCTCGCCCTCGAAACGCAAGGTTTCCTACGCTTACGACGCACGCGGTCAACGCACAATGATCACTGATGCCATTGGCGGCATCACCCGCCATGCCTACGACAATCGCGGCAACCAGACAGCGCTGACCGATCAACGCAACAACACGACGACCTTTGCCTATGACGAGTTATTCCGTCTAGTGACGCAGACTGATCCTCTCGGGCGCAGAACTAACTTTGCTTATGACGCGGCAGACAACATTATCGCTACCGTTGACCGCCTCGGACGCAGCACCAGTACGACTTACGACGCGCTCAATCGTCGCCAGAGGGTCAGTTACGCCGACGCCACAGTGGACTACACCTATGATGCTGCCGGTCGAATGACTCACATCGCCGATACGCAAGGTGGCACGATTGACCTGAGCTACGACAACGCCAACCGACTGTTGTCGGAACAGACAGCGGAAGGGCTGGTCAGCTACACCTACAACCAAGCCAGCCAGCGGGCAACCATGACTGCGGCGAACGCGCCGGTAGTGACTTACGCTTATGATGCTGCCGGACGGCTCAGCACGATCACGCAGGGCAGCGAAACCTTCACTTACACCTACGACACACTTTCGCTCATGCAAAGCCTGCAACGACCGAACGGAGTGATGACCACATATCAATACGACAACGTTAACCGGCTAGCGCGGCTAACGCATGCCAGCGCGTCGGCGACGATTGAAGATCTTCAGTACGCCTACAACATTGATGATGAAATCTCGGCGATCATCTCGCTGGCTTCAGGTACGTTGCTGACGACGGCAAAGACGGCCAGCGCAGCCGATGCCGCCAATCGCATCCCACAGTTTGGGGCGGCGAGTTACGTTTACGACCTCGAGGGCCAGACGACAAACAAGTCCGACGCGCAAGGCCTGGCGGCTTACAACTGGGATGCACGCGGCAGATTGACAAGCGTCGTGTTACCGGGGGGACAAACGATCAGTTACAGCTACGACGCGCGCGGACGCAGGAAAAGCAGGATGGCAGACAGCGTGACAACCAGCTTTCTGCACGACGGTTTGGATGTGGTGCGTGATACAGCCAGTAGTGGCGGCGTAATTGACTACCTCAACGGGCAAAGGATTGATCAGAAGCTGCGGCAGACTGGGTCGGGCGGCCCTTATTACTTCCTGCACGATCACCTCAATTCGACCGTGGCAGTAACAAATGCTTCCGGCGGAATCGCAGGGCAGATAGCTTATGAAGCTTATGGAGCAGAGACTTCAAGTTTGCTGACGAGATACAGATACACAGGGAGAGAGCTGGATACAGCTACAAGACTGATGTATTACAGGGCGAGATGGTACGAAACAGATTCGGGACGGTTTATTTCGGAAGATCCTATTGGAATTTCTTCTGTTGAACCTAATCTATATAGATATGTCAGTAATAACCCAATCAACAAAACAGATTCTTTGGGACTGCATGTAGACCTGCATTGCCAGTTCGACAGAAGCGGTGAAATACAGTGTACGCAAGTCCCACAGCGTCCGGGGCTAAATTGTTATGACAATGGCAATGGCCGTTTACGCTGTGACATAACAGATGAAAATACAAGAGACGACCTAATTGACGAGTGCAGAGATGGCGATAATGAGGCTTGCAATGTGCTGCCCCTTGATTGCGACAGAGATGATGGAAGAGTTACTTTTTGTAACCAAAGAGATGAGGCGACAACGGCAAGATTATATGTGATGTGTGTAGACGCTAATAACTTACAAGGTGCCTGCGAAGCCCTCTCCGCTCTTTGTATCGAAGACGAGCGCCAAATAAGAGAGGATAGATGGAATGAACGTGCTGATGATTATGAAGAACGGCTCCGACAGAATCGAGAACGGAATCGAGATGAACTCCGACAACTCCAAGAGCAACAGCGACGGCTTATAAGAAATCGGCGACGGCTTCGCAGAGGTAGATGAGATACCCTGACAGAATTGATTGTCTTCTCATCAGCACCCTAATCCATAGGTAACAGTAGTCATGACAACTTGCCCATTTTTTCGTGACAATAATAGCTAGGCTAACCGGACGGCTATGACAAACTCCCGCGGCGAAAAGCCGCAACCTTATCGAAATGACGGACAATGAGAATCAAGAGAACTAAAGTATCGCTATTCCTCGTATTTTCGGTGCTCCTAGGCGTTTGCCTGTTGATTGGCTCGCTGAAGAATGCTGCCACCGTGGGCGCGCGTTACGGTACAGGGAGCGGTAGCGACTTGGTAGTTTCGAAAGGTGCGCCTCATAAATCAACCAAGTCGCTACCGCTCCCTGTACCGCATGCCCTCTTGGGTAACCTGCCACTTTCCTTCGCCGAAAACAAAGGCCAGTTGGATGCGCGCGTCGCCTTTCATTTGCAGGGGCACAACACCGCCGCGTATTTCACCGCGCAGAACGTGACGTTGGCCTTCACGCATAACGGAGCGGAAAAATCCGTGAGGGCACCCGGTAATGCACGCCAACGCTGGAATCTGAAGCTGGATTTCGTTGGTGCGAACCCGGAGGCAATACTAACTGGTAATGAGCTGGGAAAAGCGCAAATTAGTTACTTCAATGGCACGCCGGAGCAGTGGCGCACAGGCATCCGAAGTTACTCCTCGATTACCTACCGCAATCTGTGGCCGGGGATTGATCTGGTTTACAGCGGTACGACCAGTCGTTTGAAGTATGAATTCATCGTTAATCCCGGCGCTGACCCACGGCAAATCAAGCTAGCTTATCGAGGCACGAACGCGCCGCTCGCGGTGAATCAGCAAAAGCAATTGGAAATCCCGACGCCCTTCGGCGTGATTCACGACGACAAGCCGGTTTCTTTTCAAAACAAAGGCAAAAACAAAACCAAACAAATCAAAACGGAATTCGTCGTTTACGAACGTGCCGCGGATGGCAGTCAAGCTTACGGTTTCAAGGTTGGCAAGTACGACAAACGTAAAACATTGGTGATTGATCCGGCTCTGCTGATCTACGCTGGTTTGATCGGCGGCATCGGCGATGACGAAGGCCACAGCATTGCGGTGGATAGCGCGGGGAATACTTACGTTACCGGTGTGACGACTTCTGCACAGGCGACGTTTCCGGAAGTAGCCGGGCCGGATTTAACTTACAATGGACGGACAGATGCCTTTGTAGCCAAGATCAAAGCCGATGGCTCAGGCTTAGTGTATGCGGGGTATATCGGCGGCGATGGTGATGACGCGGGGCATAGCATTGCGGTGGACGTGAACGGGAATGCTTATGTGACGGGGTGGACGGCTTCAACACAGGCGACTTTCCCGGTGCTGGGCGCGCTAGATGGGACGTTCAATGGTGCGATTGATGCGTTTGTGGCCAAGATCAATCCATCGGGAACGGCGCTTAGCTATTGCGGATACATCGGCGGCGATGATGAAGACGAAGGCTTGGGAATTGCGGTTGACGCTGCGGGCAGGGCGCATGTGACGGGCTTGACGGCTTCGAGCGAAGCAACGTTTCCGGAACTGGTCGGGCCAGGGTTGATGTTCAAAGGCGGGGTTGATGCGTTTGTCGCGCGGATTAAAGCTGATGGTTCGGGGCTGGATTATGCAGGCTACCTGGGAGGCAGCGGCGACGATCAAGGGCGAAGCATCGCGGTGGATGCTAGCGGCAATGTGTATGTGGCGGGACTGACGACTTCGACGGAAAAGAGTTTTTTGATGACGGGCTCACTTGGGCCGGTGTTCAATGGAGCGACGGATGCGTTCATCGCCAAGATCAACTCGACTGGCACGGCCGTCACGTACTCCGGCTTCGTCGGTGGCAGCGGGATTGATGAAGCGTACGGAATCGCCGTGGATGCTTCGGGCAGCGCGTACGTCACCGGTCGCACAACTTCGACGGAAGCGACGTTTCCCGAACTTGTCGGGCCGGATTTGAGCTTTAATGGAGCAATTGATGCTTTTGTTGCCAAGGTGAATCCGGCGGGCTCGGCGTTAGATTATGCAGGTTACATCGGCGGAAGTGGTGATGACGAAGGTTTCGGTATTGCGGTGGATAGCGCAGGCAGTGCACACGTGACCGGGCGCACAACTTCCAGCGAAGCAAGCTTTCCGAAATCAAATGCCTTCGATCTGACACTGAATGGCGCTTCGGATGGCTTCATTGCGAAAGTCAATCCGACAGGCAATGCGCTGACTTATGCTGGTTACCTGGGCGGCAATGGATTGGAAGAGGGTTTTGGGGCGGCAATCAATGGATTGCGGCAGGTTTATGTGGTGGGGCGAACTACATCAGACACCGGTTTTCCTCTGCTTGTTGGGCCGGGCTTGAGTTTTAGCGGCGCATCGGACGCTTTCGCAATGAGGATTGACGACAGCAGCGTCGCGTGTGGCGCAATTGCCATCAATCCAGGAAACTTGCCCAATGGCGTTATGGGCACGCCGTACAATCAAATGCTGAATGGCGCGAATGGGACTGCGCCTTACAGCTTTACGATCATCAATGGCGCTTTGCCGCCGAATCTGGAACTGTCTACTGCTGGAGTTATCTCCGGCACACCGATTCAATCCGGGAGTTATAACTTTACTGTGATGACGACTGATGTTCGGGGCTGCACAGGCATTCAGGCCTATCTGCTGGTGATCAATTCTCCATGCACCGAGATTATCCCTGGTCCGCCAAATCTTCCAAATGGCTTTGTCGGAACGCTTTACAATCAACCATTGAGTGCGACAGGCGGAACGCCTTCTTATACATTCAGGTTGGATTCCGGCACATTGCCGACCGGCGTAAACATTGTTGGAGCGAGTCTGATTGGTACTCCAACGGCTACCGGCATCTTCAGCTTCACCATCAAAGCGACAGACAGCCTCGGCTGCCTGGGTACAAGGACTTACAACAACGTTGTCATCAGTGGAACGGGATTGCAGTTTTATCCGTTGGCACATCCGGTTCGCTTGGTGGATACGCGCGCGATGGCAACGGCTTGCCAGACTCCCGGAACGCCGATCCCGGGTGGCGCTTCGCTCACAGTTCCGGCACGTGGTGTTTGTGACGCGCTGACGATTCCGGCAAATGCGGCGGCCGTGACCGGAAATGTCACCACCGTTGGCCCTCTCGCCAATGGCTTTCTGACGATTTACCCCAGCAGTGCGGCAAACCCGGGCGTGTCCAATTCTAACTACCAAGCGGGGCAAACGCTAAACAACGTCTTCACCGTGGGCCTGGGCGCAGCGGATGGCGCGTTCAAAGTGTTTTCGGCGCAAACCACAGATATTGTTGTAGACATTACAGGATATTTTGCGCCTCCGGGAGCAAACGGTTTGTTTTTCCATCCGTTGCCAACACCGGTTCGCTTACTAGACACGCGGGGGATGGCGACAGCCTGTACAACTCCGGAAACCCCACTGCAAGCGGGCTTGGAATTCCTTCAGCAAGGCAACGCCATTTGCAGCATTCCTGCAACCGCGTTGGCTTTGGTTGGAAACGCCACGACGGTTGGGCCGCTTGCCCAAGGCTTTTTGACTTTGTTTCCCGCAGACGCGACACGGCCATTAGTCGCTAGTGGAAATTATCGTCTTGGCCAAACGCTCAACACACCGTTTACCGTGGGTTTATCGCCTTCGGGGCAGTTCAAAATTTACAGCCTGCAACAGACGAATTTGGTGATTGACGTACTGGGCTATTACAGCGCAGAGGCCTGGGATGGAAATCGAACGGGCTTGCTGTTTAGCCCGATGACGCCAGCACGATTGCTGGATACACGATCCGGCCAGATGGCATGCTTCACGCCTGGAATTCCAATCGCTGCAACAACAGATACGTTACAGGCGGCGGGCAGTACGTGCACCATACCTGTTACCGCCAGAGCTATTGTTGGCAACGCCACAACGGTCAGTCCGGCTGCCGGAGGATTTCTGACCTTCTGGCCAAGCGATGCGACCAGGCCATTTGTGGCTACATCGAATTTTGCGGCGGGAGTAAATTTCAATCGCCACTACACGGTTGGGTTGGGAACGGACGGCGGATTTAAGATTTACGCGCTGACCTCAACTCATTTGGTGATAGATGTTTCCGGAAGTTTTGCTCCATAACGGATCATCAGAAATTGGCTGGCTTTTTTCTCTACATCGCCCGGTATGATTCTGGAAGAATCGCCGGGCGGTTTTTTTGGAGGTGCTTGACGGCACACACGGCACGGGAAGTTCTAATTTTTGAGAATGGATAATCGGTTGCGTCCTTGCTGACCGCATGCGTATAATCCGCGCCAACTTATTAGCGGGATTACCACTTGTCACATTTATCGGTTCGCTAAAGAGCGATTACAAGCAAAAGTTCTGAGATAGAGAATTTCAAGAAGGTTCTTTTTGAGTTGTTGTTCAGGAGTTTTTTGCGCTGAAAGAGGAGCTGCGTTATGCAGAGCGAATTGTCCTCGCTCGAAGAAGTGTATCTGATCTGGCTTTCCGGAGCGGGATGCAATGGCGGGTGTACGATGGCAATGCTCGGCGCGTCGGAACCTGGCATTGAGGATTTGATTCTCGGCAATGTTCCCGACGCTCCGCGTGTGATTCTGGTGCATCCGGAATTGGCCATGGAAAATGGCGATGCGTTCCGCGCCAGTTTGGAGCGCGCGGCAATTGGTCAGTTGTCGCCCTATGTGCTGGTGCTGGAGGGCGCGATTGCCAACGAACGGTTGGCGGGTGCGGGTAGCTTTTCTCGGATTGGAACTTCGGCGGAAGGACGCGCGATCACAACGGCGGATTGGGTTGAGCGATTGGCTCCTCAAGCAGAAGCTGTGGTCGCCATTGGAAGCTGTGCCGCCTGGGGAGGCATCATGGCTGCGGATGGGAATTCGATTGGCGCGCGCGGATTGGAAGATTTTCTGGGCCGCGATTTCACCAGTCGCGGCGGTTTGCCGATCATCAATGTTCCCGGTTGCGCGCCGACCGGAGAAGGTTTTATCGAAACTTTGACTTACGTTTTTCTTCATCTGGCTCAATTGGTGCCCCTGGACCTGGATGAAGAACGCCGTCCTCGTTGGCTTTACAGCCACGAGGCTTATCCGTTGCCATCAAGAGTTGAATATCCCCCGGCGGTAGGATTCGATTTGTCGAACCGGCCTGTGGTCAAATGCCCAGTTCCTGTGACGGGGTGGCTGAGAGGTTTTGGGGGATGTGCCCGCATAGGTGGAAGCTGCATCGGCTGCACAGAGCGTGATTTTGTAGATCAATATATGTCGCTTGCGCGGCCAGACCCGGCATTTTGAGCGGAATTTTGACAGCATCGTTGAAAGAATAAAGCCCTGCATCAACCTTGATGCCCATAAAGACAGTACGATGCGAACGGCGTTCTGCGGCACTTTAATCTTGAGCTTGGCCTACCCTCACAGGCTTCCAAGCATTCAAAATTTGTAGCCCCCTGCGATTGGTTTCAACAACCCAACCGTCAAGGATGGGGAGTTATTCGCCAGGGAGCTTTTCAATCTGTGACATTCAGAAGTCTACCAATCGAATTTGATGTTTACGGCCGCGCGCATCTGCGCGATGAAGATGCAGTTGCGCCTTTCAGCGTTGAAAATGATCCGCGCATTCAGCGGGCGCTGAATCGCGAACGGGCGCTGGAAAAGCTGGCCGACAACAAACACGTTTGGAGTTTCAATGTTTCTCCGGTGACGCGTGTCGCAGGAAATATGTCGCTGCACGCTGTGATTGATTTTGAGCAGCGTCGCGTTCTGGACGCGCAAATTGAAAATGCGCAGTTCTGCGGTTACGAGATGATTGCCAAAGGCCGCGAGC
>CAYLJQ010000167.1:0-11351 GCA_964383955.1 uncultured Heliomicrobium sp.
GAGCCTTCAACCAAGGGCACAACCTGCATCATCTGACGCTCAACAACCAGATGAGCTACATCATCCCTGTCTTCCCGCCAAGTTGTTAATGGCTGTGCAGACCTAATCAAAAAGATGGCTGGGCTTTGTTCGCTCAGCCATCTTTTTTAGTTTTTCCGTACTGCTTCGCGTAAACATCAACGTGAAGTTCTTCTTTCAATAGATTTTAGAGGAGTCGGTTCGGGCCATTGTTGGCTTTTTACTGATGAGATAAACTGCGCAGCGGCGAACCCAGAGCTTCCCTCATATCTTCACAAGCAGTCTTTTTAAGGAAGCCTGACTCAGGTTCCACCACTACTAACTCCATATCTATTCACTGGCTATATTGGTGCGTTGCGTTCTCCAGTGTGCAAAATCCTTCACAGAGAGCATGACAGCGAATTATCACCCCCCTGCTGTGGTCAATGGCAATTTTGTGTTTGCGCTGGGAAATTCCCGCTCCTGCATTAAGGCACCTTTTTCAACTGACGCGCTGACTTTGCGCCAGTGCCTTTCAATCACTGACCTGGCAAACACTACTCTGGCAAGCATTGCTCTGATCTTTTTGACAGCTTTTACAGACATAATTTTCCATTTGAAATCACATTCACGCACATGATCGGGCCATTACAAAAATAACGAAGAATATGAAATACACACAGAATCTCACTTGGCAGATGAAGCTGATGGCGCTGGCCATCGTGTTGCTGACAGGTATTGGCGGCTGGCGCGTGTTGCAAAGCGGCGCGGAAGCGCGGGAACAGCAAACGAGTCGCCTACCCTTACTTGTTACGACGCCGATCACACGTTCTGAAAGCCTGCCGGTGCAGGTTCCGTCACGCATTAACGCGCCCGCATTGGCGATGGCAACGATCACCGTGACGAACATCAATGACGGAGCCGCGCCGGGGCCGGTGGGATCGTTGCGGCGGGCCATCAATGACGCGATGCCGGGCGACACGATCAATTTCAATTTGCCCAACCCGAGCACGATCACGCTGACGAATGGGAATCTGTATATTGACAAGTCCCTGACCATCAGCGGCCCCGGCGCGACCGCGCTGACCATTGACGGGAACAGCAATGAGCGGGTGTTTTGGCTGGTTAATGCTCCCAATGTCTCGATTTCGGGATTGACGATCACCAACGGATTGGATGATTTCGGCGCGGGGATCAACTCCCAAAATTCGGAGGTGTCAATAAACAATTGCGCCATCGTCGGCAACCATGCTACCAGCGGGGCTGCCGGCATTAACATCCATACCGGCTCAACGGCCACGATCACCAACAGCACCATCAGTGGCAATGTGAGTGATGGTCAATGCGGTGGAGTCCAGGTCAATAAGGCCACTGCCACGCTCACTAATTGCACGATCTCCGGCAACACGGGGACAGTTGCCACTGGCGTCCTCGGACTGCAAATCTCTGATCCAACCACCGTCACGTTAATCAATTGCACGGTGGCGAATCACAGTCCGCACGGTGTCTTTACTCAAGCCGCTACAATCCGGCTTCAAAACACCCTGGTCGCCAATAACGCACAAAATTTTGTTAGAACCAGCGGAGGAACCGTTACCTCTCTTGGTAACAACCTGGACAGCGACGGCAGCAGCGGCCTCACCAATGGAGCGAACGGCGATATTGTCGGCACGACCGGCTCGCCCATCAACGCGCTGCTTTCGCCGCTGAACAATCACGGCGGCCCGACCAGCACGCTGGCGCTGCTCACCGGCAGCCCTGCTATCAATGCCGGCACCAACGTCAGCACACCCTCCACTGATCAACGCGGCATTGCGCGCGTGGGCGCAACCGACATCGGCGCGTTTGAATCGCGCGGCTTCACGCTGGCTATTGCGGGCGGCAATAACCAGACCGCCGTCGTCAATACGAACTTCGCCAGCCCGCTTTCCATGACAGTCATGCCGAATAGTGCGGGCGAACCGGTGGATGGCGGACTCGTGACCTTTACGCCGCCAGTCAGCGGGGCTACCGCGACGATTGCCGGCAATCCCGCGACGATTGCCAGCGGCGCGGCCACCAGCGGAACCGTCACCGCCAATGGCACAGGCGGAACCTACAACGTGGCAGCCAATGCCAATGGCGCGGCTTCTGCGGTCAATTTCTCCCTGACCAACAACGTTGCGCCGACGGTCTTGCAACTTGTGCGCGGCAATGCGTCCCCGACCAATACGAGCAGCGTGACATTCAATCTGCTTTTCAGCGAAAGCGTGACGAATCCGATGGCAGGCAACTTTACACTTGTGCCGGGCGGCTCGGTTACGGGAGCGTCAATCACGAATGTCGTCTGCAATATGGCATTTCAATCCTGTGTCATCACTGTCAACAGCGGGACGGGCAGCGGCACGCTCGGATTGAATGTGACCAATTCAACCGGCGTCATTGACAGCGGTGGTGCAGGAATCAGCAATCTGCCCTATACCGGCCAGGTCTACACGATTGATAAGACAGAGCCGACCACCTCAATCACAGCGAATCCCACGAATCCAAGCGCCAGCACGACCGCAGGCTTCACTTTCACCGGCACAGACACAGGCGGAGCGGGCCTGGCCGGTTTTCAGTGTCAGCTTGATGGCGGTGGATTCAGCGCCTGCACCAGCCCACAGACTTACACAGGGCTTAGTCAAGGCAGTCATACCTTCCAGGTGCGCGCGCTTGATGCGGTTGGCAACATGGACACCTCCCTCGCCACTTACACCTGGGTGATTGATACGGTTGTGCCGGATACGATCATCACTGCGAATCCGCCAAATCCCAGCGCCAGCGCCAACGCTTCCTTCAGCTTCACAGGGAGCGATCCCGGCGGCAGCGGCGTGGCCAGCTTCCAATGCCAAATTGATGGCGGCGGATTCAGCGGCTGCACCAGTCCTCGGAACTACACGGGCTTGAGCGACGGCAGTCATACCTTTCAGGTGCGTGCGATTGATGCCGCCAGTAACATTGACAGTACGCCCGCCAGTTTTACCTGGGTGATAGATACGACCGTGCCGACCGCGAGCTTGAGCGCCAGTAACGTGACAATGGCGGGCGGGACGAGCTACACGTTCACCGTGACCTACAGCGACAACACCGCCATTAACAGCGCTTCGCTGGATAATTCTGACGTCACCGTAGCTGGGCCGAGCGGCCCACTGGCAGTTACTTTCGCGAGCGTGACTCCCAGTGGGAACGGCACGCCGCTCACGGCCAGTTATTCGATCATCCCGCCCGGCGGCAGTTGGGATAATGCCGATGGCGGCACGTACACCATCACGATGGCGGCGAGCCAGGTCACGGACACGACTGGTAACGCGGTCGCGGCGAGCACGCTGGGTACGTTCCAAGTCCTTATTTGTCCATCGGTATTTACGGTCAACGACCTGGGCGACACTGCTGACGCGACGCCGGGCAATGCCATTTGCGCCGACAGCTCAGGCAAATGCACGTTGCGCGCCGCAGTGCAGGAAGCCAATGCAATCGTGGCCTGCTCGCCGCTGACGATCAACTTCAGCGTGACGGGGACGATCAATCTGGCGACGGGGCTGCCCAACCTCAATCATCCGAATCTGACCATCACGGGTCCTGGCGCGAACCAATTAACCGTGCAGCGCAGCACGACGATGGGCACGCCAGACTTCAGTGTCTTTGTCGTCAACAGCGGCAAGGTGGTCAATCTGAGCGGTCTGAAGGTGACGAATGGCAGAGCTTCGTTTACGGGCGGCGCAGTCTTCAATAACGGTGGCAATGTCACGATTGACGCCTGCGAGTTCAGCGCGAACGCCAGCACCCGCGACGGCGGCGCGCTGACGAACCAAAACGGCATGCTGAACGTCAGCAACTCGACGATCAGCAACAATGTGGCGGCCACGTATGGCGGCGGCTTGTTGAATATCTAGAACGGCTCGGCCACGACGACGACGCTGACCAATTGCACCATCAGCGGCAATTCCGCTCCGGGCGGCGGCACGGCGGGCGGCATTGATACAACGGCGCAAACCGGCGCGGCGACGGTCAATCTGGTGAACTGCACCGTCACGCTCAACACCGGGTCAGGAGGCGGCAGCTTCGGCGGGATCGGAAGTTTTAACGCTGGCACCAGCATCACGCTCAAGAACACCATTGTGGCGGGCAATCCCGGCGCGCAGGCGGGCGGCAACGGCGCGATCACTTCGCTGGGCAACAACATCAGCAGCGACGGCACGCCCAATCTGAACGCGGCAGGTGACCTGCCTAATACCAATCCGCTGCTTGCGCCCTTGGGCAATTACGGCGGCACAATGCCAACGCATGGGCTGCTGCCCGGCAGTCCGGCCATCAATGCCGGAACCAGCGCTGGCGCGCCTGCAACAGATCAGCGCGGCATCGCGCGTCCACAACTCGGTTTGTTCGACATCGGCGCATTTGAATCGCAAGGTTTCACACTGACTATCGCGGGCGGCAACAATCAAACTACGCTCGTCAATACCGCCTTTGCCAATCTGCTTTCCGTGAACGTCACTGCGAACGGCGTTGGCGAACCGGTCAATGGCGGAACAGTGACTTTCATGCCTCCCATGAGCGGCGCAAGCGCGAGCATCGCGGGCAATCCAGCGACCATTTCCGGTGGCCTGGCAACCACCGGAACCGTCACGGCGAATGGCACAGGGGGAACGTACAGCGTCATGGCTACTTCTAAGGGAGCGACTCCCACAATCAACTTCTCGTTGACCAACAACGCGACGCCAATGTTTACGGCCTGCCCGACAAGCCAGACGGTCAATGCGACATCCGGACAATGCACCGCATCCGTTTCGTTCAATGCGGCGGCCAGCGGCTTTCCGACGCCAACTGTCACCTGCCGGATTGGCCCGACAACTATCACGTCACCACACAACTTCCCGGTGGGCACGTCAAATGTAGTCTGCACGGCCAGCAACGGAGTCTTGCCGGATGCGAACTGCAGTTTTTCCGTCACAGTCAACGACACGCAACTGCCGACGCTTGGCACTTGTCCGGCAAACATTACCAACCAGGTGGCGGGCGCAAATTGTATGGCGGCGGTCAGCTTTACGCCGCCGACTGCCTCCGACAATTGCGGAACGGCGACTGTTACTTGTACGCCAGCCTCTGGCAGCAGTTTCCCGCTGGGAACGACTACCGTGAGCTGTAAAGCAACAGACCTGGCCAACAACATGTCCGCGCCATGCACCTTCACTGTGCAAGTGTTGGATACCACAGCGCCAACGCTCAACGCTTGCCCAACGAACATCACCGCGCCCAACACGACCAATCAATGTTCAGCCGTTGTGACATTTACCAATCCTTCAGCAACGGACAACTGCGGAACGCCAACGGTGACGTGCTTACCAGCTTCCGGCGCCAGCTTCCTAGTTGGAATCACAACAGTGACTTGCACGGCCAGCGACGCCAGTCCCGACAGTTCAAATTCGACGTGCAGCTTCACGGTGACAGTGCAGGATACGCAGGCTCCAACGCTCAGCACCTGTCCAACGAACATCACCGTGCCGAACACTACCAATCAGTGTTCGGCAGTCGTGAGCTACACCGCGCCAACGGCCACTGACAATTGCGGTACGCCGACAGTTTTGTGCAGCCCCGCTTCTGGCACATTATTCAACGTTGGTGTCACCACAGTGACTTGCACAGCGAGCGACGCCAGTCCAGACAGTCCAAACACCACTTGCAGCTTCACCATCACAGTACAGGATACCCAGGCTCCGGCCATCACTTGTCCGGCCAACATCACCATATCGAACACAATCAATCAATGTTCGGCAGTGGTAACGTACACGACGCCGACGCCGACGGATAATTGTCCCGGCGCAACGGCTTCTTGCACACCAGCTTCCGGTTCGACTTTTGTTGTCGGGGTGACGACGGTGACTTGCACGGCCAGCGATGCCAGTCCGAACAGCGCTGACACAACCTGCACCTTCACCGTGCGAGTCAATGACACACAGGCCCCAAGCCTGACTTGTCCCGCGAATATCTTTTTGGCGTCATCGGGGAATCCGGTGGTTGCGACCTGGAATCCGCCAACAGTCAGCGACAACTGCTCCGGCGTGGGCGCACCGATATGCACTCCCGCTTCGGGCAGCAGCTTCAACGTAGGCGTGACGACGGTGACGTGTTCGGTCAGTGATGCGGCGAACAATCCTGCTTCGTGTAGTTTTACCGTGACGGTCGGCAGCGTTCGAGGCTCTGTGGGCGATCCGCTCGCTTGTACGGGACCGGGCAATACGGTTTCGGCGACGCTGGTCATTTCCAACAACGGGCAGGTTAATCAGACGGTCGCGGATACGACGACCTTTACAAATCTGGTCGGTGTGCCGGGCAGTTGCACGGTTTCGCCAAATGTCGGCACTTGCACAGTGACCAACGGCAACCTGACGTACAACGCAACGCTGACACCCGGTCAAACGGTGACGATCAGCTACCTGACGCAGGTCAGCGATCTGGCTCCCACCGGAGCGCAGGTTTGCACGAACAACTCTGTCAGTTTCAACGCAGGCTCGCCGCTCACACTGACAGTTTGCGACGTGGTGGATTGCCCTGGGGCCGGGCCTGGGAATTTGATTCCGGCAGCTTCAGAAGCCAGCGATCAAAAAGCCGGATCAGTTCTGATTTACAACGTCTACACGTCAGGCGCGACCAGCAGCAACACACAGAACACGCGGATCAACATCACGAACACGCACTTGACACTGCCGTCGTATGTTCACTTGTTCTTTGTGGCCGAAGGTTGCGCGGTGGCTGACAGTTACATTTGCCTGACGGGCAATCAGACGGCCAGCTTCCTCGCTTCTGACCTCGATCCAGGAACGACGGGTTATTTGGTGGCGGTTGCAGTGAATGCGCTGGGCTGTCCGACAAACTTCAACTATCTGATCGGTGACGAATACGTGAAATTCACCAGCGGGCACGCGGCGAATCTGGCGGCAGAAGCCTTTGCGGCCTTGCCGGGAGGCTTGCCTGCCTGCGACGCAAACGCGAACACTGCGGCCCTGAACTTTGACGGCATCAGCTACAACCGGACTCCGGCAACGCTGGCGCTGGACAACATTGGCAGCCGTGCCGACGGCAACGACACCTTGCTGATCGTCAACCGCATCGGAGGCAATCTGGGCATCGGAGCTTCATCGCTCGGAACTTTGTTCGGCATCTTCTACGACGACGCCGAAGCCGCCTTGAGCTTCTCGGTGACGGGAGGTTGTCAGTTGCGGAATTCGATCACCAACAACTTCCCGCGCACGACGCCTCGCTTCGAGACCTTCATCCCAGCAGGCAGAACCGGTTGGCTGAAAGTCTTCAACCAGACGGGAGCGGTCGGCATTACGGGCGCGGCGATCAACTTCAATCCGAACGCGGCCAGTTCAGCAGGAGCCTTCAACCAGGGCCACAACCTGCACCACCTGACGCTCAACAACCAGATGAGCTACATCATCCCTGTCTTCCCGCCAAGCTGTTAAACAGCTTGCGATGGACAGATCGAAAGGCCAGGACTTACCATCCTGGCCTTTCGTGTTTCCGGAGGTTGCAACTATGACAAAACTGGTTTTGGTTTTATTGGGCGGAGCCATCGGCACAGGTTTCCGTTTTGGCATCGTCAATCTGGTGGCATATCTGCTTCGCCAGCCGCCGAAATATCCCTACGCCACGTTCTTCATCAATATCACCGGCAGTTTGCTGATTGGCTTTTTGGCCGAACTGTTCGACGCGCGAATGCCGGTTTCGCCGGAGCTTCGCGCGATGCTGCTGGTGGGCGTGCTGGGCGGGTACACCACCTTTTCCAGCTTCTCGCTGGAAACGTTCACCCTGATCCGAGACAACCAGCCTGGCGCAGCATTTCTGTACTCCATTGGCAGCGTCATTCTGGGCCTGGCGGCAACCTGGGCGGGTGTGCAATTGGCCAGAATGGTCTGAACCATCTCGCCCGTCCAGCGGGGTCTGTGTTACTCTTCGGCCTGCAAAAAAGCGTTCCCGCACAATCCAATCAACCACAGGAGTCAGGTAAATGTCAGGTTCATCCCCGATGACCATTCTCTGCATTACGAGTTACGAAAAAGGACAGGAATTTATCCGCGAAGCAAAGCGCCAGGGCTGGCATGTGATCTTATTGACGAAAGACGATCTGAAAGACGCCGATTGGCCGCGCGATCATATTGACGAATTGTTTCTGATGCCTGATCTGACCAATCGCCAGCACATGATCAATGCGGTCAGCTATCTGGCGCGGGCAAACAACATTGACCGCGTGGTGGCGCTGGACGAATTCGACATCGAAATGGCCGCCACCTTGCGCGAACACATGCGCGTGCCGGGAATGGGCGAAACCACCAGCCGCTATTTCCGTGACAAGCTGGCAATGCGAATGCGCGCGCAGGACAAAGGCATTCGCGTCCCGGAATTTTGCCATGTGCTGAATCACGAAAAACTGCACATTTACACGTTGCGCGTTCCAGCGCCGTGGATGCTGAAACCGCGCTCGTCGGCTTCGGCCATCGGCATTATCAAAGTTCATAACCAGGACGAATTGTGGCAAATCGTAAACCAGCTTGGCGACGAACAGTCGAATTACGTGCTGGAACAGTTCGTGCCCGGCGAAGTCTTCCACGTGGATTCCATTGTGGAAGACAAAAAGGTTCTGTTCGCCGCTGCCAGCGGGTACGGCGCGCCACCGATGAACGTCGCCCACGACGGAGGCATTTTCACCACGCGACTGTTGCCGCGAAAATCCAAAGACGAAAAAGACCTGCAAAAGATCAACAAGGAAGTCATCAAGGATTTGGGCCTGGTGCGCGGCGTGACGCACGCCGAATTCATCAAAGGCAAAGCCGACGGCAAGTTTTACTTTCTGGAAATCGCCGCGCGCGTCGGCGGAGCCAACATTGCTGAAACCGTCGAAGCCGCCACAGGGCTGAACTTGTGGGCAGAATGGGCCAAAGTAGAAACCGCGACAAAAGAAAATCCATACAAACTGCAAAAGCCCACCGACCTTTACTCCGGCATCATCGCTTCGCTGGCGCGGCAGGAATGGCCGGACTTGTCGGCTTACGACGATCCGGAAATCGTCTGGCGAATGAACAAACATCATCACGCGGGATTGATCGTTGCATCCAAAGACCCGGCGCGCGTTGAAGAGTTGATCAATTCGTACATTGAACGGTTTTACCAGGACTTCCACGCCACCGTGCCTTTGCCGGACAAACCAACGTCGTAAGAACACAGTGGGGCAGATTTTCCAATCTGCCCTGAGTTTTGCGCTTGAGAGAATCTGGGAAGGTTGGAAAACCTGCCCCCTTACTTCAATGGAATTTGCCCATAAGAGGTACCAAAATGAAAAAAACGGTTACGTCCTTATTGCTCACCTTCTCGCTGATTCTTTCCGCGCTCGGTCAGGATCCTGCTGCGCCACAGCAAGCTCAACAGGTTTCCATCCGCTCCGCCGAAGTGTTGCTGGACGTGGTCGTCAAAGACAAAAAGGGCAAATTCGTCAAAGAGTTGAACACCGCCGACCTGGAAGTTTACGAAGACGGCGCAAAGCAGCAAATTGAATCGTTCCGTCTGGTCACGCGCGCAACAACCAGAAAAACCGAACCGGAAAAAACGGTCAAGAAAGAAACCGCTCCCGCCGCAACGCCTGCCAATCCAATCAAGCTGGCTTCCGGCGAAAACGACATCGGAGTCAGCGCCATCGCGCTGGTGTTTGATCGCCTTTCAACCGACGCGCGCAGACGAGCGCACAATGCGGCGATGACGTATGTTGGAGAAGAAACGCGGCCAAATGATTACATCGGCGTGTTCCACATTGATTTGTCGTTGCGCGTTTTGCAGAACTACACCACCGACAACCAATTGATTCGCGCCGGGATTGATAAAGCCGGAGCAAGTTCATCGGCATCGTTTGTTTCCAACGCCGAACAAGCTCGCAGCCAAAACCAGCGCATTGAGGAATTGCAACGACAGTCTGCCAGCGCGGCTGCGTCAGCCGCAGGCGGTGGAGGCGCAGGAGCCGCTGCTGCCGGTGCCGCAGCGGCTGCATTTGATGTTGACCTGAAATTTGCGGAAATGACCCGCCGGACGCTGGAAACGTTTGAAGTGTTGGAACGCGACCAACAAGGCTACGCGACTTCGAACGGATTGCTGGCGGTCGTTAATTCCATGCGCAACCTGCCCGGACGCAAAGCCGTCGTGTTCTTTTCCGAAGGCCTGGCGATTCCGCCGAACGTCGTCGCCCACTTCCGCTCCGTCATCAACGAAGCCAACAAACTGAACGTCAGCATTTACACGATTGATTCCGCAGGATTGCGCGCCATCAGTCCCAACCAGGAAACCCGCGACGAAATCAACGCGCTGGGCCGCCGCCGCGTTGATGCCGACCCGGGCCGTCCCGAAACCGGCAGGCCGATGACCGCCATGCTGGAACGCAACGAAGATCTGATCAGGCTCAATCCGCAAAGCGGCCTGACGCAACTGGCCCTGGAAACCGGCGGCGCATTCATCGGCGACACCAACAACGTAGGCATGCGGTTGCGCCAGGTGGACGAAGACCTGCACACGTATTACCTGGTCAGTTATGTGCCGACCAACCAGAACATTGATGGCAAATTCCGCCAGATTTCCGTCAAGCCAAAAAACAACGACTGGGAAGTGCAAACGCGCAAAGGCTATTTCGCCGTCAACGCCACGGGGTACGTGCCCATGCTGTATTACGAATCTCCCGCGCTAGTTGCGTTGAACAACCCGAAACTGACCAATGCCTTTCCGATCCGCCTGCAAGGATTCAGCTTTCCTGATGCCGCGCGCCAGCTTCGCACGGTGATTGAAGCAGACATTGCGGCCAATTCCTTCACCTTTGTCGAAAACCGTGAAAAGAAAAGCTTCAGCACAGATTTCACGATCCTGGCATTGATCAAAGACCAGTCGAAACAAGTCGTCGCCAAACTCAGCCGTCAATACGTCCTCAACGGACCGCTGGACAAATTGAACGCGACCCGCAACGGACAGGTGCTGTTTTACCGCGAAGCCGAATTGCCGCCGGGCTTGTATGAAATCGAAACCGTCGCGCACGATGCGCCAACCGGGAAAGCCAGCGTCAAACGTTCGCTGATTGAAATCGCCGATCCAGACGAAAACACCTTGCGGCTGAGCACCATCAGCATGATTCAACGCGCCGAACCCATTCCTGCCGGGCAAAAAAGCGACAGCTTTTTTCAGGTAGGAGAGGTGATGATTTATCCGAACCTGGGCGAAGCCTTCAAAAAATCCCTGACCAAACAAGCGGGCTTTTTCTTCGTCGTGTACCCTGCAAAAGGAAGCAAAGTAAATCCCGAATT
>CAYLJQ010000168.1:0-11328 GCA_964383955.1 uncultured Heliomicrobium sp.
GAGTTTTCGGATGAAATACGGATTTTTGAACCTGCGGATGGCTGAAAATCAAAACGCCGCACAAGCAGACGCCGAAAGACGATTCTTTCAGCCCCCTTTACATCTGCTCGTGCGGCGTTTATTTCCCACTTCAACCTGCGAGTTGGTTGCCGGGAAAATTACGGACGCGCTTACGGAAAATTTCGAAGTCACGCAGACGCTCTGCAGCCCCGAAATACCCCCTTGCTCTCCTTCAGCGCGCCGAACTTGTAAAGAACTCTTGATCAACCAGGACCCGCTGCCTAACCCCATCACCGCTTCTACTGTGGCGGTTTCGATATGATTCTCCCTCTTTGCTTCTCCTACCGATCCCGGTCAACTTCACGCAAATAGCTTAAACAAGGCTCGTGCCACGGCAGACCCAAACGTTAAAGCCTTTACCTAAAACATTGATAGAACAGAAGTTCTACCCCTTGATCAAGATTGAAGAATGAAATTTGAAAGTATTAGATGAGGCAGGAAATCGTTGTGCTCATACCAATCGGTAGAAGCAGATTAACGAAATGGTGCGTTTGGGAAGAATTCGAAAGCTAGGTTGCCAAAACCATGAAAGTCGCGAGCGTTTTTGCGATCAATCGGCCTTTAGGAGTTTTGAGGTCAGTCTCAATGACAATGCTTGTGCGCCCGCGATGAATTACGCGGGCTTCGGCAAGGCAATCTTCATCTTGAAGCGCTGCTATGTAGTTGATCTTCATTTCCAGCGTGGCGCAACGCTCATTTTCATTTAACGTTGAATAAGCCGCCCAGCCGGAAGCGTGATCCGCTAGGCTGAAAATCGCTCCGCCGTGAACCCGGCCGAGCGATTGCAACAGCTTTTCAGAAAATGGAAGCCTTAACAAAACTCGTCCGGGTTCCTGTTCGACAGGTTCAAAGCCCAGCAATTCGCCAAATCGCGATGCCATTCCACGGTCTTGCAGAGTTTTGGAATTTGGCTCAGACAATCTTTCTTCCATCAATCAAAAACCTCTTTGAGCTTGTTGACGCGATTCACCAACTGAACTCGTATTTCGGCTTTAAGCGCGCCCCACATCGTTGGATGCTCCGGCTCGCCTTCAAAGTGAAATGGGCATGGAGCGGGAGCAACCGCTCGCTGCACTTCAGCCAAATCCGCCGGATCAAACGGAAACGCCACACACGCAGCCGGAAAATGTTTTTCCGATGTGTAGATCAGACATGCGGTCGTTTCTCCGTTTTCATAAAAGAAAGGACAGCGAAACACGATTTTGCAGCAAAGACCGCAACGATTGCAGCCTCCGCGCTTGTAAGGCTGCCATCGGTAAAGCACCTTGTCCGGCAGGATATTCGCCAGCACCCAACGACGCGTCGCTCCCCAGGAATGTTTCGTATAGCCAAAACCGATGATTTTGCGAAATCCGATATACGCTTTCTTGCGAAAAATTTGCGCTTCAGTGAGTTTGGGCAGGTTTAGCTCCGGTGTAGGCGCGGGTGGCTTGCGCGGTTCGATCTGCACCAACCGGACGGGCGGATTACCATTTTGCTGCATTGCGTTTTCTCCCAGTTGTTGTTGTCGGCGAGTTCGTTGCTCACAAAAATCCCTCATGCTTCAGACAAATCCAAATCACATTTAGTTTTGCAATGAAGAACGTCGAGGTGGGAACCGGGCGAATCCTAGCATCAGGCCGGAACCGTGACAAACGCATTATTCCATTGAAATGCAGTCAGTTTGCGCGTGGCAAGCACATTGTAAATGCGGTTGATTCTGCCTTCTGCATCCAGCTCACAAAGCGTTACCACACGACGGGCGTAATTCAACGGAGCTTTCGGATAATCAGTAATCAGCGCGGGCAGCCCGTTCAACAGTTGCCAGTTAATGCTGACCTCGGTTTTCCTAGCCAATTGCGTCAGGCGCAAATTAAACAACGCAACTTTTTCTCGCCCAAGAACTGGTACGCGCGCAGCAAAAAATTCTCCGCCGCCGTCGCTTAATTGCCGAACATCACGCGCCAGTAAATTTTCAATTCCGGCGACATCGTGATCGGACAAACATCGCACAAAGGTTTCCATCGCCTGGCGGGTTCGCGCCTGCAAGCTGTGCGTTGGAATCATCCGCGCACGATCATAATCGCCCATCGCTTTGCGGGCGCGATGGTGCGTCGTTTTCACGTTCGGCTCCGACATATTCAACGCTTTGGCCGTTTCCACAACGGAATAATCAAACACATCGCGCAACAACAATACTGCGCGCTGGGAAGGTGTCAGGACCTCAAGTGCCAGCAAAAATGCGAATGAAACGCTTTCAAGCAAGTCATAATGCGTTGCGGCATCGCCTTCGCCAGCCGGCACATTCCGCACTGGTAACAGCGCTTCGTCGGTTTCAATCGGCGACGGCAGCCAAACGCCTTCGTAAGCCAGCCGCTTCCTTCGACGGAGCCAATCGCGGCTTAGGTTCATTGTGACTTGCACCAGCCAGGGTCGAAGCGGCAGATCCAGGTTTGCTGGCGGATGATTCATTGCCCGCACAAAGGTTTCCTGAACCAGATCATCAGCGTCCGCAGCGTTGCCGGTCATCCGATAACTGATCCCCCATAAGAACCGCTCGTGTTCTTTGAACAGATGTTCGATCAAACTTGTGGTGGCTGCGGTTGTCACGTGTTACCTCTTGAATCACAACTTGCCCAACTTTTCGTCTGTCGTCGTTCGTGAGACGATGAAGTCGGTTAGGCGAATATCGCTTCCGAATCCAACAATGCTCAAAAAGTAAATGATTGAATCTCCATTTGCCCGTGCGCTGCTTTACGTTCCGGCAAAACTTTACGAACTTGTCGTCAAAGCGCGCATCCTAGCTTACGAACAAGGGCTGTTCAAAACTCATTACCTGAATGCTCCAGTCATCAGCGTAGGCAATTTGACTGTGGGTGGAACGGGCAAAACTCCGTGTGTGGCATTTATCGCTTTGGCATTGCGCGATGCGGGACATCAGGTGGCAATTCTTAGCCGTGGGTACAAACGTCAAACCACGAATCGTGTCGAAGTTTCCGACGGAAAACAGATTCTTTATTCACCCGCCGAATCCGGCGACGAACCGTTTTTGTTGGCTCAAACCTGTCCCGGCGTTCGCGTTGTCGTTGACCATGATCGCTTCGCTGCTGGACGTTGGCTGGAAGAAAACCGAGCGACGGTTTCAGCATTTATTCTCGACGATGCTTACCAGCATTTGCGGCTGGCCCGCGACCTGAATCTGCTGCTGGTGGATGCGACGGAACCACTCAGTCAGGCAGCGATGATTCCTTTTGGCCGGTTACGCGAGCCACTGTCTGAACTTCGCCGCGCCGACGCTGTGATTGTGACTCGCAGCGATCAGAAATTTGACCGCTCTGGACTGATCGAAATCATTAAAAGACACGCCGCGTCGCATATTCCAATTTTTTTTGCTCATCACGAAATGACTCGGTTTCGACAGTTAGGCAGCAGCAACACCAACAGCCTATCTGAGTTTGCAGGAAAGAAGATTGCGGCAGTTTCAGGCATCGCCAAGCCGGAACGCTTCAATGAAGATTTGCAAAACGTCGGTTTGAAAATTGTATACCGGCGCGATTTTCCCGACCATCATCGTTACTCATCTGCTGATTTTGCTGAAGTTACCGGCGCGGCCATGGCGGCAAACGCTGAAGCAATTATTGTCACCGAAAAAGATGCAGTGAACTTGCCTCAAGAGCTATTGCAACAATCTTCCCTGCCCGTTTTCGCGGCACAAATCGAGTTTCGATGTTCCGAAACAAGCAGGTTCATTGAGATGATCCTTACGGCGACAGCGCAAAACAGCAAAAGATAACTGGTTTTACCGCTTGAAAACTTGCAAAAAGCTGATTGGCGGTGCTTTGCAGTCATTGGCCTATCGTCTATAATCCGCGCCTGTTTTTACCAGCAGTTCAACTCAAACAAGATAATGAGGTATCACCAGCTATGCTCCTTCTACTAAGCATCGGTATTTTTGTGTCACTCTGCCTGACAAAACGCGCGCCGCAACTTGGGCGCGTCGCTTTGCGGCTGGCCTCGGGCGCTGCTTTTGTTGCCATTAGCGCCATGTCCGTTTTGGCTCAAGAGCCTGCTCATCGCCCCGGCGGCGAAGCGAATCTGAAGCTGCCCGACTTGTCCCAAGTCAATTTCATGGGCGGCACGAATGGCCGCACGCTGCTGATGATCGGTATCGGCGTTTCACTGCTCGGCATGGTCTTCGGGCTGATGATTTATACACAGCTCAAGAAAATGGCCGTGCATAAATCCATGCTTGAAATTTCCGAGCTGATTTACGAAACCTGCAAAACCTATCTGGTCACGCAGGGCAAATTCATCCTGGTTCTGGAAGCCTTCATCGCGGTCATCATCATTCTGTACTTCGGCTTCCTGGTGGGCTTTCCCATCTACAAAGTCGCCATCATCCTGATCTTCAGCTTGATCGGCATCGGCGGCAGTTACGGCGTGGCCTGGTTCGGCATCCGCGTCAACACCTTCGCCAATTCGCGCACAGCGTTTGCCAGCCTGGGCGGCAAGCCCTATCCGATTTATGCCATTCCGCTGAAAGCCGGTATGAGCATCGGCATGATGCTGATTTCCGTCGAATTGCTGATCATGCTCTGCATCCTGCTCTTCATTCCGGGCGATTATGCCGGACCGTGTTTCATCGGTTTCGCCATCGGTGAATCGTTGGGCGCAGCGGCATTGCGTATCGCGGGTGGTATTTTCACCAAGATCGCCGACATCGGCTCCGACCTGATGAAGATCGTCTTCAAGATCAAGGAAGACGACGCGCGCAACCCCGGCGTCATCGCCGATTGCACGGGCGACAACGCGGGCGATTCCGTTGGCCCATCGGCAGACGGATTTGAAACTTACGGCGTGACAGGTGTTGCGTTGATCACCTTCATCCTGTTGGCAATCAATCCCAAGGTTCCGGGAATTGCTGAATTGGCGACCAGACTCGGCGCGACAAATCTTCCATCGTTTATCGAATCGCTTCAGGTTCAATTGCTGGTTTGGATTTTTGTGATGCGCGTGATGATGGTCATTGCTTCTGCTGGCTCGTACTTCATCAACGAAGCGATTACCAAAGCGACATACGCCAACGCCGACAAGATGAACTTCGAAAAGCCGTTGACCAATCTGGTCATCATCACTTCGGTTGTTTCCATCATCCTGACGTTCGTTGTTTCGTATCTGATGATCCCAACTCTGGCGGGTGATAGCACACTTTGGTGGAAACTTTCGTCCATCATTTCGTGCGGAACGGCGGCGGGCGCGATCATTCCCGAACTGGTCAAGGTCTTCACTTCGACCGAATCTCGCCACGTCAGCGAAGTCGTCACTTCGTCCAAAGAAGGCGGCGCATCGCTGAACATCCTGTCCGGTTTGGTTGCGGGCAATTTTTCCGCCTACTGGCTGGGCATCAGCATTGTCGGCCTGATGGCGGCTTCGTACTACTTCAGCCTGCAAGGTTTGGGCGTGTTGATGCTGGCTCCGGCGGTCTTCGCATTCGGTCTGGTTGCCTTCGGATTTTTGGGAATGGGGCCGGTCACCATCGCCGTTGACTCTTATGGTCCGGTAACGGACAACGCGCAATCGGTTTACGAACTTTCGCTGATCGAGCAAATCCCGAACATCGAACGCGAGGTCAAGAACGATTTCGGCGTGACGGTCAATTTCGACCGCGCCAAACATTTGCTGGAAGAGAACGACGGCGCGGGCAACACCTTCAAAGCGACGGCCAAACCCGTGCTGATCGGCACGGCGGTCGTCGGCGCAACAACGATGATCTTTTCGATCATTATGTCGCTGACCGACGGGTTGACCGTCAACGTTGACAAACTGGGCTTGCTCCACGCGCCTTTTGTGCTGGGGTTGATTACGGGTGGCGCGGTCATCTACTGGTTCACCGGCGCGTCCACACAGGCTGTGACCACTGGCGCTTATCGCGCGGTTGAGTTCATCAAGGCCAACATCCGGCTTGATGACACCGTGACCAAAGCCTCGGTCGAAGACAGCAAGAAGGTCGTTGAAATCTGCACGCAGTACGCGCAAAAAGGCATGTTCAACATCTTCCTGACGGTCTTCTTCTCCGCGCTGGCCTTTGCCTTTATCGAAGAGTACTTCTTCATCGGCTATCTGTTTTCGATTGCGATCTTCGGCTTGTACCAGGCGATTTTCATGGCCAACGCGGGCGGTGCCTGGGATAACGCCAAAAAGATTGTCGAAGTCGAACTGAAAGCCAAAGGCACGCCGCTGCACGACGCCTGCGTCGTTGGCGACACCGTTGGCGATCCGTTCAAAGACACTTCGTCGGTGGCACTGAACCCGGTCATCAAATTCACGACCTTGTTCGGATTGCTGGCCGTGGAACTGGCGGTATCGCTGCGCCATTCCAGCGAATCCAGCGCAACGCTCAGTCACGTTCTGGCCGTCGTGTTCTTCCTGGTTTCAGCCTTCTTCGTGTACCGGTCGTTTTACGGGATGCGAATTGGATCAGACCACTAAACAGCTTTAGTTTTGCTGAAACAAAAAAGCCGCGACTTTGGCTAGTCGCGGCTTTTTTTGTTTCTTTGAGAGAGGTTCTCAATCCCTACTGGTTTTCCCGATACCAGTCCACCGTGTATTTCAGCCCTTCGGCCAAGCCGACCAATGGACGATAGCCGAGCAAGGTTTCCGCACGCGAGATGTCGGCCAGCGAGTGGCGAACGTCTCCGGCGCGGGTTTCCTTGTATTCCGGCTTCAGGTTTGTGCCGATGATTTTCTGCAATTCGTCCAGCAGTTGATTCAGTGTGATGCGTTCGCCGATGCCCATGTTCATCACCTGGCCGTTGGCTTCCGGGGCTTCTGCGGCTCTGAGGTTGGCGTCAACCACGTTGGCGATGTAGGTGAAATCGCGTGATTGTTCTCCGTCGCCGAAAATCGTCGGGACCTGGTTCGCCAATAAAGTAGTGACGAATTTGGAAATGACTCCGGAGTAAGGTGAAGTCGGGTCCTGGCGCGGGCCGAAAACATTGAAATAACGCAGCGCGACAGTTTCCAGGCCATAAACCCGTGTAAATGTCTGGCAGTAAAGTTCGCCCACGATTTTTGCCGCCGCGTAAGGCGAAAGCGGATTCGGCATCATGGTTTCCGTTTTCGGCAAAACTTCCGTATCGCCGTAAGCCGAACTGGACGCGGCAAACACCAATCGTTGGGCTCCGGCATCGCGCGCGGCCATCAGCACATTGAACGTGCCGTTGACGTTGACATCGTGGCTGAGCTGCGGATCGGCGACGGAACGAGGAACAGACGGAATTGCCGCCTCGTGAAAAACAACCTGCACGCCTTCAGTAGCCTGCCTAATGGCGGCGTAATCCCGAATGTCGGCTTCAATAAATTCAATTTTCCCGGTCAAGTGCGTCAGGTTTTCGCGTTTGCCGGTCATGAAATTGTCCAGCACCCGCACACGATCCCCACGTTTGACCAATGCTTCGGCGATATGCGAACCAATAAACCCCGCACCGCCTGTAACCAGGTATAATTTTTGATCTCCCACCGTTGTGAACTTCCTTTCTTATTTTCAAGCGCGTCGGGGAGGTTGCGCTATGGCCTAACTTTCAATTGCTTCAGCCGGGGATTCGGAAACAAACATTTCCTTGGCGCGTTGCGCCGCTGCTTCGTACCAGTAAACGTAAATCGTAAATCCTGCCAGCACCGCTGCGCTGGCAGCCAAAATCAAGATTCGCACCCAGTCAACCGCCGCTGCGGCAACAAGGTTTCCGGCAAAGGTGTAAAGCACGCCGCCTGCCCCAAGCAATATGCTCAGGCCAAAATACGTGAGCGTTACACGGCGATGGCTTTGTCCGGCAATGACCAATCGCTGGTAAAGGTGTGTGCGATGCGCTTCCCAAAGTTTTTCGCCTTGGCGAGCGCGGCGAATCAACGTAAAAATTGTGTCGTACAGGAACGTGCTTAGAATCAGCAGCACGGCAATAAACGGCACAGGACGTTCGCCGCTGTTGGCTGTCACCGTCGCAAAGGCCGCCAGCACATACCCGATGAAAAGACTGCCGACATCGCCCATGAAAATTTTCGCGGGCGGAAAGTTATGCGCGACAAAACCCAGGCAAGCTGCCGCCAGCATCAAACAGCCTGCGCCGATCAATCGGTGACCGGTTCCAAAGCTGACTGCGGCCAGCGCCAGGCTGTAAATGACGCCTACGCCGCCTGCCAAACCATCAATTCCATCCATGAAGTTGAACAGGTTGCTGAAACCCGTCATCCAGATGATGGTCATGACCGCTCCCAGAATTGCGCCCACTTCCCACAGACCAGCAAACGGAATGTGCAGGTATAAAAACGTTACCCCGCTCCACAACGCGATCAGGGCGGCAACCAGTTGCCCCAGATATTTTGACAGCGGCCCAATCCGGCGCATGTCATCCACCAGACCGACCGCGGCAATGATGACGTAACTAACCAGAGCAAACCCGAATTTCAGCGCCAGCAGCCAGTTTGTTGAAGCGCCAATCAGCATTACCCACAGCAAAGGCAAAATGATGACAAACGCGGCCACAATGCCCAGCCCGCCCATTCGCGGCGTAGGTTGCGTGTGCGAACTGCGCGCATTCGGCATATCCAGCGAACGAAACCAGGCCGGAGCTGTCGCCAGCCACCCGGTCACCAGGTAGGAAATGACTCCAGCCAGAAAAAAGATACTTGCTCGAAACATAATTTGTGGGGGTCGGAAACAAAGCGAATTGGTCGTCGCTTGTGTTTATCTCTCAAATTTCAAGTTCAAGAGTTGAGATCGTTTTCGATTGCCTGAGCCAAACCTTCGCGCAACGTTACACGCGGTTTGAAATCAAGTTCGCGTTCAATTTTCGCCGAACTGAAAACGGTATTGGACGATAGTTTGCGAACGCGGTCAGAGGTGATTGGCAACGCGATGCCAATCAGATTTTCAACCAGATCGCCTGCTTTGCCCGCCATCAACAGCGGCCAGCGAGGCAATTTTGCTGGTCGCCTTTTGCCCAGCAATTCCGCAATCGTCACGGCAATTTCTTCCTGCGAATAAGGCTGTCCATCCGTGACATTGAAAATTTCCCCGTCTGCTCGTTCATCGCCAGCCACCTGCAAGGCAGCGTCAACAACGTTTTCAACGGCAACCATGCTTTTCAAATTTTGTCCGTCGCCGACAATGAAGTAGCGATTTCGGCGAATTGCTTCAATCAACTTCGCAACGTTACCTTGATCGCGCGGGCCGTAAACCACCGGCAATCGCAATACCGTGGGCTTTAGCTCCGTTGCCGCAAGCGCGATTCGCTCCGCGTCCAGCTTGGTGGCGCCGTACGGCGTTGTCGGTCGTGGAAATTTGCTTTCATCCGCGACTTCCTTACTTTCGCCGTAAACCGCCACGGTGCTGAAATAGACAAACCGTTCAACCTGATTTTCAATTGCTGCTGCGACAACGTTATGCGTGCCAGCGGCGTTGACGCGCTCGAACTCTTGCAGTTGGGTGCCGGGCGGTGCATGAACCTTTGCCGCCAGATGAAATACCACCTGACATTCGCGCATGACTTCTGCGATTTGTTCCCAGATGGACAGATCGCCTTCAACAATTTCCAGAGCTTCCGGCAAATGCTCTGCTCGTTTACGATCTCGAACCAGAGCGGCCACCCGCCAGCCATCAACGGACAGCCTGGAAACGAGTGCGCTGCCTATGCAGCCAGTTGCGCCAGTCACAAAAGCCGAGCGTTGTTTTACGACTTCCTTCATTCGCTCGACAGCGATGTTTGCCCAGCCAAAGGCGACTGGCGTTTTTCGACCAAACTTTCCAGCCCCAGACGGTAATGGTCAGTGATGGTTTCGCGCGCAAAATTGCGCTTAACAAATTGGCGGCCATTATTCCCCATTGCGCTTCTGGCTTGCTCGTCGCGTTGCAATTGCAACACAGCGTCAGCCAGCGCGCGTCCGTTTTCGGGTTCGACGCATACCCCGCAGCCGACCTGGTCGGTCAATTTCCAAACCGTGCTTCCACCATCAACGCCGGCAATATAAGGTTTGGCGGCAGCCATAATGCTGTAGGTTTTGCAGGGAACAGAATTTTCCGTAATGCCGTGCCGAAGAGGAATCAGTGCCACATCGCATGCCGCATACACCATCGGCACGTCGCTTTCAGGCTGAAAAGGCAGCAATTTCACATTTTGCAAACCCCGCCGGTTTGCGTCAGCAATCAAATCTTCGCGACAGCTTCCTTCGCCGACAATGGCGAACACAATTTCCGGATGCTCTTTCAACTGTTCAGCCGCATCCAGAATGACTTCCAAACCTTGTGACAATCCGACGTTGCCCGCGTACAGCACGGTGAATTTGTCCGCCAAACCGTTAGCCAGCGAAAAGGAGTTCGCCTTTTCCATTGGCTGGATGAATTCAGTATCGGTGAAATTCGGAATGACTTCGATTTTGTCGGCGGCGACGCCTTTGGCAATCAGGTTCGATTTGAATTCATCGGAAATGGCGAAAATTCGTTGGCTGTAGTGGTAAATAAATTTTTCCATCCGCTCGAAAAAAGCGATCAACCGTCGTCCGCGCAACATGCCCAGCTTGACGGCGACTTCCGGCCAGATGTCTTGCAGGTTGTAACAATATGGAATTCGTTTCAGCAGACCAAGCACAAACGCCGTCAGCCCAATGGTCAGCGGCGGCGACATGACAAAAATCACGTCTTGTTTGCCCGAAAACAACCCGGCCAGCGTAGAGGAAACATTGAACGAAAGGTAATTCAAAATGCGCTGCCAGCCCGAACGTTTGTGCGGGACAAAAATATACGACCGAATCACATTCACGCGGCCAACGCGGTCGCGCATGAACAATCGCCCGCGGTATTCCGGCCAGACTTCGTCACAGTTGTAATGAGGAAACGAAGTCAGCACAGTGACTTCATGGCCTGCTTCGGCCCAGTCTTCGCACAGCGCGCGAATGATAGGCCCGTTTGATTGGCAACGGTCGGGTTCGTAGTACAGGCTAACGACTAAAATCTTCATTGCGCTGTTGGCGCCCTCTTTTTGGGATTTTTCAAACGCGCTTTGGGGTTGGGTGATGGGGCGGGCCGGTTGGTTTCGGCACTCATTAGTGTCAGTCAGTAATCAGTTCGTCACCGGTCAACGCGCAAGGCCTGAAGCCTACCGTAAGCAGTCTGTATAGGCAAGAAGAGTTTCCGGCACGGTTCAGACATTTTTGCGCTTCAGGAATTTTGTCCGCCTGGATTGTCACCTCCGTAAGCGGTTGATACCATCCGGCTTCAATCATCATCCTTTCAACTCG
>CAYLJQ010000169.1:0-11325 GCA_964383955.1 uncultured Heliomicrobium sp.
CATCGGAACTGCGCTATTTGGCGAGCGAACCTAAGCTGCCTGCTTGGAGTGCCTGAACGCTGGCGTGGCATTTGGACAATTTATGCAAACTTCCGAGGTACAGGCTTTCGATATTTCGTTACTGGACGTTATCGCAGCTATCAGCCATTTGGCGCGATTGGCGATCAATCTGATTATCGGGATTGTCATCGTTTTACTGATCATCCGTTGGATTATGGATGCATTCGATGTCAGTCCATTTGGACGCATCACTTATTACCTGCGCCGGCCAACCGATAAACTGGTAGCCCACGCCCGCAGTTCGCGCTTTTACTACCCCATGCGCCAGGCATTCAAAATCAATCCGACTATTTTGATCGCCCTTATCGAAGTCGTCATCGTTTGGTTGGTGCTGACGATGCTGCTGAGCTTTTTCACGGGCATTATCGGGGGATTGGTTTCTGCATTAAATGCGCTGTTGATGGGATATGTCGCTGTAGGTATCCGGTTATTGATTGGTACCTTGTTACTGAGCGCGATTTTCTTTTTGATGTGCCTGATGACGGTGATTTTCGTCAACTGGGTCACGGGATTATTTGACCGTTGGTCGTTTCACGCCTATCAGCGGCTCACTCCGTTATTGCGAGTTTTTGAATTTGGCGGAAAGTTTGCGGGCTGGTCATTTATGTTTCTCTGGTTGGCGCTCTATTTTTCCGCTGCTGTGGTGCAATCTCTTTTCCTAAAACCGTTTTGATCAAGATTACTGCCAAAAATAGCGGCGTCTGTTTCGCCGTTCGAGTTCAACCGCGTGCTTCACGCAGCGATGTTGCCGGAGAATTGGATGGCGCGCTGAAAGTCCGTCTGGCTGCTCCACCGGTTGATGGCGAAGCGAATGAGGAGCTGATTCGGCTGATGTCCAAGCTTTTCAATGTTTCTCGCTCGCAGATTGTCATCCGTTCCGGGCAAACATCCAGAAACAAGCTGATTGTGATTGATGGGATTTCGGTTGATGAAGCCGAGCAGGTGTTCCAGTCAATGCTCGGCAATTGAACGGTTGGATGCTTATTCGAATTTCGGCATGTGGCCGGCGTGGCCATTATGCTTTGAGATTTTGTTGCCAATCGCCCGCTTTTCATAATCGTCGGCAAGTTCGGCAATCAGCTTATTCACTTCCCGAAGCCGCTTGCGTGTATCGGTCATTTCCAGCAAATCCTGTTTGTCACTGTTATCAATGTCCAGATAAGCCGCCAGGATGAATGAAAGCGGCTGCGCATCGTCCGGCAAATCCGGCGTTTCCTCTTCGTCCGGGGTGTTTTCGTTTTTCAGTTTTCGAATGGCGGCGGATAATCGCAGAAATAAACTCTTGGCGCGCTCCACTTCTTCCGACAAATCGTCGAAATTCATATCGTCGTCAAACAATTCTACCTGGGCCTGTTGATAGGGTTCGCCTTCGACATAGCCGCCCAAACTGAATCTGGCCACGCCAACGCACAAAATGTTTGATCGTCCATCGGGCAATTCCTGTTGAACCGCAACTTCAACGACGCAACCAATGCTGCCGGTTGGCAAACGTTCTGATGGCACAAGCGTTTCGTCGTTGCGGAAAATAATGCCGAAGGTTTTGTCGCCCACCATCACGTCTTTCAGCATTTTGCGATAGCGATCTTCAAAAACATGCAGCGGCGTGATCGCGCCTGGAAATTGAACCAGCGGCAGCGGAAAAATTGGGATGACACGATGGGAATCCATATGCCGGGCATTCTACGATCATTCTGATGACTGTCCAACCACTGCACCAAACTTGTCTGGGAACTGAAGTCAGCGGAAAATCCGACTTCAAACTCAATCACGTTGAACAAAAAGAGAAAGCCGTGGCACAAAATCCTCAAACTAACCGGATTACGCAATTACTGGCGGAATGGAGCACCGGCGACCAAACGGCGCTGGAACAACTGACGCCCTTGGTTTACCAGGAATTGCACAAACTGGCGCATGCCTATCTGAACCGGGAGCGGTCCGGCCATACATTGCAACCGACTGCGCTGATTCACGAAGCCTATTTGCGGTTAATTGACCAGAACATCGAACACTGGCAAAACCGCGCGCATTTTTACGGCGTGGCTGCGCGGTTGATGCGACAGATTCTGGTGGAACATGCGCGCAGTCGTGGCGCTGAAAAACGCGGCGGCGGCGCAATCAATCTGGCTTTGGATGAAGCATTGGATTATTCGCAGGATCAAGCGGCGGAACTGGTTGCCTTGGACGATGCGTTGACTTCGCTGGCGGAATTCGACGAACGAAAATGCCGCGTCATTGAATTGCGATATTTCGGCGGGCTGAGTGTTGAAGAAGCAGCGGAAGTGTTGGGCATTTCGGTTCCAACCGTGGTGCGCGACCAGCGCATGGCGCAAGCCTGGCTTCACCGCGAGTTGAGTGCCGACACCCAAAGGTAAAACCGGCTTTATGGACAAAGAGCGATGGCGCAAAGTCGAAGAAATTTTCCAACGCGCCGCCGATTGCGAACCGGCGGCGCGTTCGGCGTTTTTGGCTGAAGCCTGCTCCGATGATGAAGCCTTGCGCCGCGAAGTCGACTCCCTGCTCGCCCACGAAGTTTTCGACACTTTCATTCAACAACCGATCAACGGCATGGCTCGTTCCCTGGCTTCGGAAAGGGAGCGCGATTTGATTGGCGCGCACCTGGGTCATTACCAAATCACCGAACTGGTGGGCGAAGGCGGCATGGGGGCAGTTTACGCCGCCGTCCGCAACGATGAATTGTTCCATCAAAAAGTCGCCATCAAAGTCGTCAAACGCGGCATGGACTCCGGCTTTGTGCTCAGCCGATTTCAGGCAGAACGCCGCATTCTGGCTTCACTTGAACATCCAAACATCGCGCGACTGCTTGATGGCGGTTCGACGCCGGACGGACGGCCTTATTTCGTCATGGAATTTATCGAAGGCCAGCCATTGAACGAATACTGCCAGACAAAAGAGCTTTCCATAGCTGCGCGCATTCACCTGTTTCGGCAAATTTGCAGTGCCGTCCAGTACGCGCATCAAAAGCTGATTGCGCATCGGGACATCAAACCCGGCAACATTCTGGTTACCAGCGAGGGAGTTCCCAAACTGCTGGATTTTGGCATCGCCAAGCTGCTTGATCCCTTGCAATCCGATGCCGACCCGGCCCGCACAGCGACAATGATGCGGATGATGACGCCGGATTACGCCAGTCCGGAACAAGTGCGCGGGCTTCAAATCACAACCGCAACCGATATTTACAGCCTCGGCGCAGTGCTGTACGAATTGCTGACCGGAGCGCGCGCGCATCGCCTGGAAAGTTATACGCCGACGGAAATCGAGCGCGTCATTTGCGAAACGGAAGTGGAACGGCCGAGCGTCATTGCGGAAAGGCTGAAATCTGAAGGCGGAATGATGAGGTCGCCAAATAAAAAGCCTTTTTCATCCTTCATCCTTCATCCTTCATCCTTAAAAGGCGATCTGGACAACATCATTTTGATGGCGATGCGCAAAGAAGCTGCGCGGCGGTATCTTTCGGTGGAACAATTTTCCGACGATTTACGCCGCCATCTGGAAAAGCTGCCGGTTCTGGCGCGGCCAGACACGGTTCGGTACCGAACTGGGAAATTCCTGCGCCGCAACAGAACCGCGGTTTTGGCTGGGGCGATTGTCTTGCTGAGTTTGACCGCAGGGTTGATTGCTGCGAACTATCAAGCCCGCCGAGCGGAGCGCCGCTTTCAACAGGTTCGCAAACTGGCCAACACCTTCCTGTTCGATTTTCACGACAAAATTCAGAACCTGCCCGGCGCAACGGAAGCGCGCGAGATGGTGGCGCAAACGGCGTTGGAATACCTGAACAGTTTGGTTCAGGAAGCGGGAGATGATCCCACGTTGCTGCTTGATCTGGCGCAGGCGTATATGAAAGTCGGCGATGTGCAGGGTGATCCGTGGGCGCCCAACCTGGGTCATTCCAGTCAAGCAATGCAAAGTTATCAGCGCAGTCTGGCCTTGGCGCAAAAACTCGCCGCGTCTTCTTACAGCCTGCAAGTTCAGCGCCTGCTTGCCAACGATTATTTCAAAATCGGCGCGCTGCAATCCGAAACCGGCGATAAGCTTGGCGCACAGGCGACGTTGCGACAGGCGTTGATCATTGGAGACCCACTGGCACAGGCCACCGGAGACGCAGAGGACCTGAAATTGCTGGTGAATGCCTACACGCGTTTTGGGGATACGCAACTGGACACGGGCGATGCGCCAGGCGCGCTGGACAGTTATCGCCGCGCGCAGCAGGTGGCGGAACGCGCCGCGACTGCGCACCCCAGCATTGATTCGAAAGGACGCTGGGCCAACGGTTTTGGTCATCTGGGAGAAAGTTTGGTCACGCTGGGCGACGCCGCAGAAGCCATTCGCCAATACCGGCAAGGCGCGGATGTTTTGGAAAAACTGGTTGATCAGGAACCGACCGTGCGCCAGCGCCGTGACTTGCGTGTGTTTTATACCTGGCTGGGAAATCTGTATGGCAATCCAAACTTCATCAACATCGGCGACCGGAAAACTGCGCTTGATTATTACGAGCGCGCGCTGAAGCTGGCGGAAGCGCAGGCAGCGGTTGATCCGCGCAATGCCCGCGCGCGGCTGGATCTGGCAGTTTCATATGTTGGGATGGGCGATGTGGAAGTGGAAATAGATGCGCAGCGCGGAGCCGAATATTTTCGAAAGGCGCTGGACGTTGCGATGACGCTGTTGCGCGAAGCGCCGGAAAATTATTCGTATTTGCGAAGACGGGGAATTTACCTGACCAAGCTTGCAACAGCGCAAATGCGCCTGGGAGATCGTGCGACCGCAATGCGAAATCTGCGACAGGCACAGGAGATATTGGCGCAACTTACCGCCCGCGATCCCGCCGATGCGCAAGTGCTGGGCGATCAACACGCAAACTTACAGGCATTGGCGGAATGTCAATTCGCGGCAGGGGAGCACGAGCCTGCGTTGCAGCACTATCAGCAAGTGCTGGCGCTTGCCCAAAAAGCCGTTGCCGCCAACCGCAGCGATCTTTACGGACAGCGGCGACTGGCCGAAGCTTACGCCGGATTGGCACACTACCACGCCACACTCGGCGCAAAAGCTTCCAGAGCGGAGTCCATACAACATCAGCAACAAGCCTGTGAGTGGCGACGAAAGGAACTGGCAACTTGGGACGATTGGAGCAAGTTCGGCGTATCAAGCGTTTTCAATCAAACTCATAGAGATCAGGCCGCTCGCGCCGTCGCCGAATGCGAAGCCCTCTTGAATCGGCTGATGCCCGCTTTGCGGAAGTGAGAAAACTTCAGGCGCGACGCCAGGCCATGGGAATGTCGGCTTCGTATCCGCCGCCGACGCTGCGAATGCGATTTTCAAACCTGCCTTCGATGTGGAATCCCAGCTTTTGATAAAACTCTATGGCTTTGCGATTGCTTTCGCGGGCAATCAACTCAACGCGCAAAATATCTGGCCGTTCCTGTTCGACTCGCCGCAGCAACTCTGTGAAAAGCCGTTTGCCTGCACCTAAGCCTTGTTTGGCCGGATGGACGGCGATGGTCAGTTCGCTCAGCACGTGCGCGAATACGCGCGGCCCCAGCGCATAGCTGTGAATTTCGCCGACGATTGGATCATCGTTGGCTTCACGCGCCACCAAACAGAAACCACTTTCCAGCGATTTGCCCAGAAAGTGAGAAACGTATTCTTGCGAAATTTCCTCAGCCGTTCTGGCCAAGCCGCCTTCAACGGCGGCGACTGCCAAATAAAGCGCCAGAATTTCGGCTCGGTCGTCAGATGTGGCTGCATTGATAACCAAGATTCAAACCTCCTGCCAATCGAAGTTTCATTGTTAGCGGCAATCCGAATTGCCACGGCAATAAACACGCTAAACCCATGTTTTGCAATGGCTTTGTTCGCTGCTTTTCCCCAGCCGAAAAATAAGTTTTCAGCCGTGATCATTTTCAGCCGGGCGTTGCGCTTGTGATGGGTGAGCGACGATGTGTCGCTGAAACAAACTGATCAAATTGCTGGCAGGAACTGCCGTGGATTTGATCGAACGATTGAAATCACGAGAAGGAGAATAAAAATGAAATCAAAACTGTTTATGGCAATCGCAACGCTGATGGTGGCGCTGGCCTGTTCGGTCGCCACGTATGCGCAACAAAATCCGATCATTCATTTCGGCACCGTGCAAGGTTCGGTTTACGTGCCGCTGAAAATGCCGGACGGATCAAACACGCAAATCACTTGCTCGAATCTTCGCGTTTCGTATGAAGCGCAACCAGGAGCGTCCCTGAAGTTTTACGCGCCGCAACCGTCTGGCTTTGGAACCTGTTCCTATCAGATTCCAAATGTTTTGGTTGGGCAAAACCATAAAATCGGATTGGTCTGGGTTGGCCCTGGTGATTACGAAGTGCTGTTTGGCAAGAATTTCACCTCGATGGGTGTAGTTCTGGACGAACCAAACGAAGTGCTTGTATTCAACTTCAACAATCTGAAACTGCGCGACATCATTTACTAACCGAAGTTTCAGGTTAACAAGCAGACAGTTTATCTGGCCAAAGAGGAGCGTTTTTAATAAGCGCTCCTCTTTTTCTTTTTCGGTGAAAAATTGACGATCTTGGACAAGGCGCGTTATAACCTTGTGGCAAAACTTCCTCATTGTTGAAGTGGTTGTGTGAATGTTAACGGCTGACCACTGAAAAATCGTTTTGCGATTTCACTCCTACCCCAGTATGGAATCAAGTTGGAGGCCGGCGTTCGCATTGCGTCGTAACGCCTGGCCAATGCCCCAAATTACGAAATAGGACTGAAAAGACGCGTGTTTGTTCTTTTCTCAATCAACTCGAAGCGTTTGCCATGTCACTTGTGGAGCTGGCTGGCCGTGTTGTTGATGGTGGTCATCGCAGACTGCGCCATCGGGCAGACGGTCAGTCCGCGTCGGGTGTTTGGCCGCTACCAGCAACTGGTTTGGCAAGATCAGGACGGGCTTCCGGAAAACACCATCATGGCCGTCACTCAGACGCGAGACGGATATTTGTGGGTGGCGACGGTAGAGGGTGTGGCAAGGTTTGACGGCGTCCGCTTTACCGTTTTTGACAATAACAACACGCCCGCCATCAAAAACAATCATGTGCTGTCGCTGCTGGAAGACCGGCAGGGGAATTTGTGGATGGGGACCAATGGGGGCGGCCTGACACGCTATCGTGATGGGCAGTTCAGCCATTTCGGTGCCGCGGAAGGCCTTTCAGAAGGGCCGATCTATTCTTTGCTGGAAGATCAAGCGGGAAATGTGTGGGTAGGCACGCGGGGAGGGGGATTGAATCTTTTCCGCGATGGGCGATTTACAGTGTGGGATACACGAAACGGACTACTGGACAACAAGGTGTGGGCAATGGTTGTGGACCAGGAAAATGCCTTGTGGATCAGCACCAGCCAGGGGCTTACACGATTCAAAAATGAGCAGTTCACCACCTGGACGGCGAAGGATGGCTTGCCAAGCAATCTGGTTCGGTCGCTTGCGCTGGATAAGGATGGAACGCTGTGGCTTGGAGCAAACGGAGGTGTGCTGACTCAATTCCGCCAGAACCGCTTTACCGTTTACGATAAACGCCCCGAATTGATGGGCAACGATATTCGTTCGATTTTGCAGGACCAGGAAGGCTACTTGTGGATTGCGACGATGGGCGGCGGCCTGATGCGATTTCGGCAGGGGCGCTTCGAAAGCTATAAGGCGGCGGATGGCTTGCCGTCTGACCGTGTCCTCAGTTTGTATCAATCCAGGGAAGGGGATTTGTGGGCGGGAACAAACGGTTTCGGGTTGTGTCAGATCAGGGTTGGGTGCGTCAGCTTGCTGACGCAGGAAAATGGATTGATCAATGATTTCGTCAGACCTGTCATCGAAGACGCAGCGGGCGCGCTATGGGTGGGCACGGTGGCGGGGTTAAGTCGCTACGAAGACGGATCGTTCACCAATTGGACGACCAAAGACGGCTTGCCAAACAACCACATCGTTGCACTTCACGAAGACGCTGCCGGGAATTTGTGGGTTGGCACGGCAGGAGGGTTGGCGCGATTCAAGGATGGCCGCTTTACCACAGTGATTGCCGGCGACGGGCGGTTGGAAAACGGCATTCGATCTATTGCCACGGACCGCGCCGGAAATTTGTGGGTAGGAACGGATGGCGGGGGCTTGTTGTGGTTTCGCGACGGGCGCGTGACCACGTTGAATACGAGCCACGGGCTTTCCAACAATATCGTCTCAGCCTTGCTGGTGGATCGTGCGGATCAGTTGTGGATTGGAACCTGGGGCGGAGGTCTCAATCGGTACGCCCACGGAAAGTTCACCTCCTGGACGACCAAAGACGGATTGGTGAGCAATCAGCTTTATGCGCTGTGCGAAACGGCGGATGGCGCGGTCTGGATTGGGACAGGAAGCGGGGGCCTAAGCCGGTTCAAGGATGGCAAGTTCGCCAATGTCAGCATGAAAAATGGGCTGTATGACAATTTGACTTACAACCTGATGGTGGATGACAGCGGTGATTTGTGGATGAACAGCAACCGGGGACTGTTCCGTACGCGTCTGGCGGACCTGAATGATTTTTGCGAAGGGCGTCGCGCGTCGGTTTCTTCTTACGCCTATGGCATCGCCGACGGAATCATCAATCGCGAATCTTGCATGGGCCATCCTGCCGGCTGGAAAACCCGCGATGGCAGACTCTTGTTTCCAACGCTGAAGGGGGTCGTCATGATTGAACCGCGCAACCATCAGGAACCTGCCCCTCTGGTTAATATTGAATCTATCAAACTTGCGGGAAAGACGATTCCCATCAACTCCGCCAATTTGCCATTAACCATTTTGCCCGGCCAAGGCGGCTTGGAGATTGAATACACCGGTTTGTATTGGATCAGCCCACAACACATCGAATTCAAATATCAAATGACAGGGTTAGAACCGGATTGGATTGAGTCCGGGACGCGTCGCACTGCTTACTATCCGTATTTGCCGCCCGGCGAATATACCTTTCGCGTTATTGCGGACAATGGCGACGGCGCCTGGAACCAGCAAGGCCGCAGTTTGCGCATCATTGTGCTGCCGCCGTTTTATCGCACCTGGTGGTTCAGCGCGTTGTTGGTTCTGGCGCTGGCGGGGATTGTCAGGCTGGTGTTCAAGTGGCGGCTGAACCTGGCCAATCGCGCCCGCCGCGTACAGGAAGCGTTCTCAAAACGACTGATCGAATCGCAGGAAGCCGAACGCAAGCGCATCGCTGCCGAATTGCACGATGGGCTTGGGCAAAGTTTGGTCATCATCAAAAACCGCGCGTTGCACAGCTTGACCGAGCCTGACAACCTGGACCGCGCCATCGAACAGGTCGAGGAAATCGCTGACGCAGCCAGCCACGCCATTCTGGAAGCCCGTGAAATCGCCTACAACCTGCGCCCGTTCCATATTGACCGGCTGGGGTTGACCGCCGCAATTGGCGCAATGATCAAACGCGCTGAAAATGACAAGCTTCATTTCACAACGGAACTGGATTCGATTGACGGACTGCTGACGCCGGAGCAGGAAATCAATTTTTATCGCGTCATACAGGAATGCCTGAACAACATCATCAAGCATTCGGAAGCCAGCGCGGCAAGCGTAACGGTCAAACACTACAACCGAATGATTGAACTGAAAATTCAGGACAATGGACGGGGCTTTACGCCCGGCGTGCGGCAGGAATCCACCAACGGCAGCGGCTTCGGGTTGCTGGGCCTGACCGAGCGAGCGCGCATTTTGGAGGGCGCGCTGACCATCACCTCCGCGCCCGGCCAGGGCACGAAAACTGAATTGAAACTGCCGCTGCCGGTAAATGCCTGAGAAAAAAACGCGTGTTTGCTACTTCCTCAATGAACTCGAAATGTTTGCAGTGTCGCAGATGGCCATGTCTGACCGCGCTATTGTTTGCAGTACTTGCCAGCAGTCTTTTGCCCAGCGCGGTTTTGGCGCAATACCGCTTCGATACCTGGACGACTGAACAAGGGTTGCCCCAAGCAACTGTGCTGGCCATCACGCAAACCCGCGATGGTTATGTGTGGGTGGGAACTTACAACGGGCTGGCACGGTTTGATGGGGTGCGTTTTACCATTTTTGACAAACGCAACACTCCTGGCATGAGTGTCAATGATTGCTTTTCACTGTATGAAGATTCGGCTGGCGCACTTTGGGTTGGGACAATTGACGGCAGTGTAATGCGGTATCAACACGGCATCTTTACCAGTTTTATGCGCGAACAGGGAAAGCACAGTCAGGTCGAACAGATTCAAGAGGGGCGTCCGGGCGAACTCCTGCTTTCCATCCAATCAGGGTCAGCGTGGTGGCGAAATGGCAATTATGTGGAAGAGCCAGGTTTCGCCGCCGACTTCAGCATTCGTCTGGGTCAGTCCGGCACGCGCTGGTCACTCGATAAAGACGGTCTGCACGCGCGCAATGGCGATCAGGTTCGGCATTACGTTCTGCCGGTTACTCCAAAAAAGAACTGGAACACCATCTATGAGACTCGCCGCAGCAATACGGTTTGGGTGGCAATGCGCGAACGCGGCATCTTCAAGGTGCAAGACGGCCAGGTAATTGATTACACACAGCGAATCGGGTTGCTGCCGGATCAGGCAGTTCAGGCAGTTTTGGAAGATCGAGACGGCACGTTCTGGTTTGGCACGAACAACGCCGGTTTGATTCGGTTCCGGGACGAACCCGGCGCGCTGCCAACGCGCTACACCACTGCTGATGGGCTTTCCAGCAACGCCATCAATACCTTTTATCAAGACCGCGAAGGCACTTTGTGGATCGGCACAGGCACGGGCGGGCTGAATCGGATGACGCCGCAATTTATTTCCGGTTATTCGACGGCGCAGGGCTTGGGTGGAGACATCATTCACGCGGTGCTGGCCGACCGCGCGGGCAACATCTGGGCGGCAACGCATGTAGGCTTGAGCAAAATTACGAACGGTGCGATCACCAATTACAGCCCCGCCAATGGTTTGCCGCTGACTGGCCTGCAATCCCTGCATGAAGATCGCTCCGGGAGGTTGTGGATCGGTGCCTTTAATGGATTGTTCTCCTTCAAGGACGGCGTTTTTTCGACGCCCATTCCCCACATGAATGTCTGGGCCATTCACGAAGACCGCCAAGGGCAGCTTTGGGTGGGCGCACATTTCGGCCTGTACAAGTTTAAAGACGGTGTTAGAACCGGCTACACCAAACAAGACGGCCTGCCATCAAATACGGTACGAGCGATTCACGAAGACAAAGAGGGCACGCTTTGGTTC
>CAYLJQ010000170.1:0-11314 GCA_964383955.1 uncultured Heliomicrobium sp.
GGCATCAATCACCACAGCCGTGTTGTGATACAGGCCCGGCGCGCGGCGTTCAAACAGCGAACCAACAATGACAATTCCACGATCCGCCGCCAATTTCGTTAACGCTTCCGTGCTGGGACCGGGAATCGGTTCGGCCAGTTCAAAGTTGGCGTGATCTTCCGTCTGACAAAAATACCGCGAACGAAACAGCTCTTGCGTCGAAACAATCTGCGCGCCTTGCTTGGCAGCCTCGTCAATCTGAACCAAGACCTTTTCCAGATTTTCGCGCGGATCGGCGCTGCAACTCATCTGAATCAGGGCGACATTTACTTTATCTTTTGAACTCATAGCGCAGCGATTATAACGGCTTCTTGCCGGGCTTCAACTTGGTGGGCTACACTCCGCCGCGCCGCCTCGATAGGAATTTCCAAACGCTCACAATCTTTTTGTCATCGCCTGAAAGCTGTAATGAAAAATACCGTTCGCCATTGTTTGTCTGCATTTTTTATAAGTGCCGTTGTTGCGCCGCTGACATTTTCCGCACGGCTTTTTCGTCGCGCAGCGACGGTTGATTTTAGGCGTGGATTTCAACCCACTGTTGCGAAGAAACATTTTCTGATGGTCTACGGTGCATTGTTTCTTACCCTGGCTTTTGCCTCCTGCAGTTCGCCTGAAAAAGAAAAGCTTCAACACGTCGCTCGCGGCAAAGAATATCTGGCCAAAAAGCAATTCGCCGAAGCTCGTCTTGAATTCCGCAGCGCACTGAAAATTGACAAAAAACTT
The DNA here is from genome assembly GCA_964383955.1 of uncultured Heliomicrobium sp. GTDB lineage: Bacteria > Acidobacteriota > Blastocatellia > RBC074 > RBC074 > RBC074. The sequence goes on from CAYLJQ010000170.1 coordinate 763, forward strand.
GCCGATGCGCAGTTCGGGCTTGGCGAAGCGGCCCTGGCGCTGGGTTATGTCCAGGAAGCCGCCGAAGCCTATTACGAAGCGATGCGGATTGACGGCAACAACCTGGACGCGCGCGTCCGCGTCGGCAGCTTGCTGGTGGAATATGAAACCGATGAAGGGACGAAAGAAGCCGAACGATTGTCCGCCGAAGTCGCGCAGAAAAATCCGAATCACCTGGAAAATCGCGTCTTGATCGCCGATGTTCGCGCCGCGCAAAAACGCTGGCCGGAAGCCGAAGCCGAGTTCCAAAAAGCGATTTCGATGGATGCCAATCGGATGGAAACCCATTTGCATCTGGCGCGATATTACGAACGCCGGGCCAGGAATGACGCAGCGCAGTCGCAAGCTTTCCACGCAAAAGCCGAAGACGTGTTTCGCCAGTTGGTGGAACGCGATCCGAAATCCGTCAGCGCGCGGCTGGCTTTTGGCGATTTCCTGTTTGCGCGCAAGCGTGAACCCGAAGCCGAACAGCAGTTGCTGGAAGCCCACAAGGCAGATTCGTCGGACAAACTGGTGTTGGTCGCTTTGCGGCGGTATTACGAATCACAACAACAGTTCGACAAAGCCGAACAATTTTTGGTCAAGCTGGTGGAGCTTGATCCGGACAAGATTGCCGGACGCGCGCAGATTATTGACTTGCATGCGCGAACCGGGCGCGTTTACCAGGCTGTTACCGAATATCAAAAGCTGCTGACAGACGATCCTAAATACCTGCGCGGATATTCGCGCCTGGCGGAATTGCTGCTGGAACTTGGTGATATCAATGGCGCGACGAAACATGTTGAACAAGCGCTAAAACAAAGCCCGCAAGATACGGATGCGCTGTTGATGCGCGGACGATTGCGTTCCCTGAACGGCCAGCATCGCGAAGCCATTGGCGATCTGGATCAGGTGTTGCGACTGGAACCGGCGATGCCTGCCGCGTTGTATTACGCAGCGGATGCGCATCTGCAAAACAACGATTCGACACAGGCGCGATTGTTCGTCAACCGATTGCTCAGCTTTTATCCGCGTAACCCGATGGGGCTGTTGATGCAGGTCAGAATCAACCTGGCCGAAAACAAAGCCGCTGAAGCCGAAAAAACTTCAACGCAAATCATCGCCGCCATCGCCGAATTGAGATCAAACCAGACCGCCCTGAAAGCCGCGCGCATTCCCGAAGACACGCTGCCGGATTGGGAAAGCAAGGCGTACGTTTCGCGCGCTGTGGCGCGCATCCAGCTTCGCAATTACACCGAAGCGCAAAACGATCTGGAGCGCGCAGCCCTGATTGACCGGCGCAGCCCGGAACCGCACGTCAATCTGGCAGTGGTAAGTATGCTGCGCGGCGATCTGGCGGGGGCTCAACGCGCAGCCGAACGCGCCGTTGATCTGGCGCCAAGCAGTTTGTCCGCCGCAACCACGCTGGTGAACGTGTACATTCAGCAGAAAAATTTCCGCACAGCACACGACCGGTTGACGCAGTTGATCAACGACCAGCCGACGCGTTTGCAATTGCTGGAACTGAAAGCACGCGTGCTGATTGCCCAAGGCGATTCCGCCACTGCCGAAGCGACGCTGCGCGAAATCCTGCAAACCGACCCGAACTATTTGAACGCTTACTTTTTGCTGAGCGATTTCTACCAAAGCTCTCAGCAGAAGACGGAACAAGCCATTGCAGAGCTAACGCGGCTGATCAGCCTGAAACCCACCAATGCACAGCAGATTGCGCAAGCGCATTTGTTTATTGCGATGCTGGAAGAAGGTCGAGGGAATTTCGACCCTGCGGTGACAAATTACGAACAGATGCTGAGTTACGACAAACGCTCCATCGGCGCAGCCATTGCGCTGAACAATCTAGCCTGGATTTACGCCGACAAAGGCAAAGGCAATCTGGACAAGGCCACCGACTACGCCCGCAGCGCGATTACCATTGCCCCCGAAGCCAATTTCTTCGACACGCTTGGATATGCGTATTACAAAAAGCGCCAGTTCGACGTAGCCATCGAACAATTTCGCCGCGCGATTGACCGGCGACCAAACAGCGCAAACTACCATTTGCACATGGCGCGCGCGCAACGTGACGGCGGCAATACGCAGCAGGCAAAAACTTCGTACGAACGCGCGCTGCAACTTGGCGGAGCAAATTTCGCCGAAGCCAATCTGGCCAGACAGGAATTGGCAGCATTGCGCAAATCTTAAAACTTCGCGCGGATCTTTACCGTGCGTTCCAGTTCATCCAGAACTTCCGTAACCTTCAATTCCAGATCGCGATCAAGTTTGTTCGTTCGCAAAAACTCCCGGACTTGATCAAGCGCCGCTTTGTCGTTCTGCCCGCCGATGAAAGCGTTTAGCCACGCCAGCACAAAGAAAATCTTTCGTTCGCGTTTGACTTGCGGAAGCGCGGCCAGCGCCGGTTTCAGATACGGCAGCGTCAATGCGGATTGATTTGGAGAGTTGAAACCGCCAAGACTGCCTTCGATCCAGTCTTCGGCGACGGTTTTGTTTTTCGTGTAATCGTCGAAATAGTGTTGTTTGGTTTCGGCATCAGCGCGGGCGGCTTCGACAATGTAAGCCTGTTTGCGACCGTCGTCGGTGGCGTCACGTTTACGCTCGGCTTCGAGTAAGGCAAGCGCTTCGGCATCGCTATTTGCCAGCAAGACGCGAATGATTTGCCAGCGGTCCAGAGGTTTGATGTCTACGCCAGGAATTGTCAGCTTGCTGGAAAGAATATCTTTCAGATGTTGCCGGGCGTTGGTGGTTGTCGCCACGCTGCGAAATGCGCGGAAGTAAGTGATCCGCAAACCCAGTTCGGCGGATTTTGTCATTCGATCAAAACATAAAGCTTCAATTTGCGGAGCAATGGCGGTTTGTTGTTGTGGAGAAAGGTAGCGTTGAAATGCGGTTCCGGCTCGGCCAAGCAAACTTTGCGTCAGTTCTTCGTCGTTTTCTGCCGGCAGAGTTTTCAGCACCAGCCCGATGTAATCGTTTGGATTGAGTTCGGCTTCGCGCACCGAATCCCACAAAGCGCCCCAGAGCATAGTTTTCAGCAACACGTCTTCGATCTTGCCGATGCGTTCCATCACGGCCTGGCGGCTGCGCGCGTCGAGCATGAAGCGTCCGTACCCATAATCACCGGAGTTGGCAAAAACATACGCCGGACATTTTTTGCCTGCGGCTTCGGCAATCGTAGTTCTCGCGGTGTCGAAGCTGGCGGGGATTTTCAGCGGCACTTCGCCATCGTATGCCAGTAACAACTCCGTTTTGATTGGCCAAACGCCGCCTTCATTCAGCACATCGCGCTGCGCCAGTTCCAGCTTGGCGATCTTTCCAGCGTTGCAGCTCATCGCGACGTCAATTTGCGGCATGCCTCGGCGCTTGATCCAGGCGTCCGCCCAAGCCATCAGCTTCTGCCCGGAAGCGCGTTCGCAGGCCGCGATCAAATCGCTCCATTCGGCGTTGGCGTACGCGTGTTCTTTCAAAAACAGCCGGACGCCATCGCGAAACTTTTCTTCACCGATAACGAAGGAAAGCGCGTGCAGCAGGCTGGGAGCTTTCTGGTAAACAATCGCTCCGTAAGCCGATTTGGCGTCTTTCAGATTGCGGACTTCCTGGTAAATCGGCGTCGTGCCTTTGGTGGAATCAATACCGTAGGCCACAGGTTTATGCGACTGGTAAAACCGCCGCCACATTTGCGCGGGATCGTAAATCTGCGCCATTGCGTGATAGGCCATCAAGTTGGCAAAGCCTTCTTTCAGCCACAAATCGTCGAACCAGCGCATCGTCACCAGATCGCCAAACCACTGATGCGCCAGTTCGTGCAGCACCAGCGAAGCGCGGCTGTATTTGTCGCTTTGGGTCGGCGTGGTGCGAAACAGGATCGAGTCTTCGCGCAGAAACGTTGCTCCGGCGTGTTCCATCCCACCATATGCAAAGCCGGGTAACAAGACTTGATCGTATTTTGTGAATGGGAACTTGTGGCCAAAAAAGGATTCAAAATGCTTCACGCCTTCGCGCGTCAGCTTTTCGATTTCCGGCCATTCTTCTTCAGCGCGCTTGAGCCTGGATTGGCGAACGAACACACGTAGCGGCGTAGATGACTTGCTTCCGACAATTTGCCTGAATGGTCCGGCAGCAAACGCAAATAAATACGTGCTGATTGGCGGTGTTTCCCGAAAACGATGTGTGTAATTAAGGCCGGAGCGATTGGAGTGACGCAACGATTCCAGTTCTGAATTGGAGATGACTTCCCAATCGCTGACGGTTCTGGCGATTAGCGTGAAACGTGCTTTTAAATCCGGCTGGTCAAAACACGGAAACGCCAGGCTGGCATCCATCGGCACAAATAGTGTGTAAATGTATTCGCTGCCGTCGTCTTGATCCTTGTACCGAATGACGGGTCGGCCTGCGGTGGCGACACCGGATTCAAAATTGAGCTTAATGGAGTTCTCACCGACTTTGAAAAGCTCGGCGGGCAAAATGATGTGGCCGTTTTTCTGGCTGAAGCCGGTTGCCGCTTTGCCGTTAACCATGACGTTGCTGATTGTGCCTTCGATGATTTTTCCAGTCGAATCCAGATCACGAAAATCCACTACGACCGGAGTCGAAGCATCGGCTAGCTTCAGCGTGATTTCTTCGCTGCCTGCGAAACGCGGCGCGCCGGGTTTCAGTTCAATCGAAAGCTGATAACGCACGTTGGAAATTCGTGCGGCTCGGTGACGGGCAAGTTCGCGCGACACGCCTTCGGCAGTCAAAACGTCGTTGGTTTGAGCGGTGGTCATCATAGGTAAAAGTTGAATTGCGGCCAGCAGCAGCCAGAGTTTGGGAGTTGTTATATTCAGCATCATCGAACAAACCTATATTTCACCGCAGAGTCGCAAAGAAACGCGGAGGCCTCGCAGAGGTTTTCTCTGCGCTATCTTTGCGTTCTCAGCGGCTCTGCGGTGAAGAAGATTGAGAGTTTCATGCTCGTTTCACTGTCGAATGGTTATCGGCAAATCGCGTTCAGTCACGTTGCCGAAAAAATCCGCCGCACTGACGCGCAACGTGTAATCGCCAGGCGTCAGTTTCGCGGGGTCAAAGAATTCTGCTCGCACTTCACCATTGTGTAAGGTGTTTGTCGCAATGTAATTAAAAATTGTCTGGCCTTCGTATCCAGACTGGCTGCCTGGGGCATACACCAGCACAACATTTCGCCAATCTGCGGGCAAGCGGTCGAATTCCAGGTTGCGGCGCATCTGCTCAGAATTTGGCAGCGGCGTTCCTGAAGCGTTCAAAACCTGGTAGCCGATTCGGTAAACACCCAAGCGGCGACGTTTTGCGTTGCCATCCGCTTGGTCGTAGGCACGAACAAAAATTTGCAGCCGTGCGCCGGATGATAATTGCGCCGGATCGTTTTTCTTCGCCGCCAAATCAAACAGAATCTTGTTTTGCTCATCAGCAATGGCCACAGCTTCGATGATTGGCGGTACGGTGTCGGTCAACCCCGGCAAACGCAACACGGAAAGCGCGTTGAATTCGTTGCCCCATTGCCCGGCAATCAAGTGAACATGATTCAGCCGATTCAAAGAACCAATGGGGTCTCCCGCTTTGAACACAGTGCCGCGTCGAATCCGCACGCCAGAGATTTGGCCTTCCGGGTTGCGGCTCAGCGTCACGGCTCCGTTGGCCAAACTTGACAGCAACTGATCGTCTTTGTCGCGGCCAATTTTGACGTGAATGTAGCCAAACAGCGGCAAGCGAATTCGTTCGCGCGTGGTTCCCACGCTTTCGACGGCCAAGGGCAAAGTCACGGGTTCTGTAAAAACTGCGCGCGTCAGTTCACCGTACCCTCCCGGCACGTCCAAGCCATTGTGAAACCAGGCTTCGCTTTCCGGCTCAGCCGAAATTTGACCGCGAACTTCGCCGAAGGTTCCAGCAATTTCCCTTGGCGCTTCGGGCGGATCGAAGGGCCAACGGGGCTGAAGAAGTTGTCGCAGCCTGTCGGCAGACATCGCAATAGCGTCTGGGTCAAATTGAATCCCCAGCTTGGATTCAGCGGGGATAAACGCGCGAATCATGCTGGAACCGCTTTCGGCAAAGGCAAGTTCGCCATCGGGCAAAACAGCTAAACCGATTGGGCGGTTCAGGGGTAACTTCGGCAATTCGGTTTTGACTGACGGTGATTCGGGATTCAGCGAAGCCAGACGAATGGAACCGCCTGCATCTGCGACGAAAAACGAGAATTTGTCCCGCACCGTAATGGCAATCGGTTCGCGGAAAGATGCGCTGGCTGGCGTGCCGTCGTTTTCTCCAAATTCATTATTTCCGGCAACGGTTGTCACCTGTCCATTTGGCGCAATTTGGCGAATGCGGCGATTGCCTGTGTCCGCAACCAACAACGCTGCATTGGGTGCGATGGCAATTCCACACGGAGTATCAAATCGTGCCGCCGTAGCAAAATCATCCGCAAAGCCCGGTTCTTTCCCACCGGCCAACGTGCGAACCTGGCCTTCGCGGGTGATGACCCGTATGCGGTCGTTGTAGGTATCGGCGACGAAAATCGTGCCGTCTTCATCAACCGCCACGCCGACCGGCGCATTGAAGCGGGCTTCAGCAACTGTTCCGTCTGCGTCTCCGCTGACGCCAGCCTGACCAGCGACCACGGTGACGGATTTTGTCTTAGGATCAATTCGGACAATCGTGTGCGCTCCGGTATTGGCAACGATCAAATTGCCGTCCGGATCAAGGGCAATTGCCGAAGGCGTTTCCAGATTTTCGGCCACAACGGAAACTTGCAGCGGCAAATTGTTTTCATAACTTCCCGCAGCCAACTGGAAGACGCGACCGGTGATGCTTTCGGTGAAGTAAATATTGCCGTCGTCATCCGCCGCCACCCCGAACGGTTCGTAGTATTTCTGGGCTGGCGATTCGACGTACCCCAGCGTGGCGATTCTGGCAAACGGCTTCGGCGGTTGCATCCAGCGCCAGGCAAACCACGCCACCACGATCAGCGCAATAGTTGCGGCAGCAAGCAGAGCTTTCAGAAAGATAGTTGGAAATTGCCAGTGGCGTTCGTTTCGATTCACAGAGCGCAGTTTAGCCGAGGATTTTGCGAATCAGAAATTCCCGGCTGACAACCTTGGCTCGCTACGCTCGCATCTGCGGACGAGACGTTCGCACACCCAGCCAGCGGCGTTGATTGCGCTTCCGTGCCGCTCTACACTGTACAGCGTGCGAATCACCAATCGAGCAAACTTGTCAGCGGAGGCGTTAAACGAACTTGAGCGCGCCTTGCCGGAATTTGGCACGCTGCAACAGTTCGTTGCGTGGGGAACGCGCCAACAACCTCCAGTGCTGTTGCTGGACACAACGCCGCTGGACGAATACACGCACGAAGTCATTTCCGTTTGGCAGGAAAAGTTTTTGATTTTCAGTTCGACCTGACACGGAACGATCACGGCGGTCGCCGTGTGGGACCATCGGCCAACGGCGGAAGAGTTGTTGGCGGTCAGAATCGCCGAAGGCTGGCAGCCGACAGTGTCGCCGCTGCGCGATGGGGATCAGGTGCTGGGTCACGCGGTTTGTTTACTTCACTGAGCAGGAATTATGGCTAGAGGCTGGGAAAGCAAATCCGTCGAAGATCAACTGGAAGAGCGAGAACGCTCCAAACGCGAAGCCGCCGTTCCAGTTTCAACGGAAGCGCCGGAACATAGGCATCGGCGCGAAGCGTTAGAGCTTGCGCGCAGCCGATTGCTTGAACAGATGAAATCCGCCCGATCCGACGCGCATCGCAAAATGCTGGAAACGTCCCTGGCAGCGATAGAAACAGAACTTGATACGCTGTGACCAAACATCTAACACCTGAAACCTGTCACCTGCGACCTCGTTTATGAACGAAACTCAAAAAATTGAACCTGCTCCTGCAACAACGGCTCATCGGTTGAGCCAAACGACACCGTTTTCCGACACGCCCGAACCGCAAAAAACCGGTCGCGGCTTCGGCTTTTACCTGCGCGGCAGTTGGCTGTTTTTCAAGAAGATGTGGCCGACGATTTATGAGCTGACTTCGACGGAAACGTATGTCAACGCATCGGCTATCGCGTTCAACATTATGTTGTCGTTCTTTTCATTTGTGGTGCTGATCGGCAGCTTTCTGATTCACATTGCCGGTTCGCAGCGCGCATATGAAACACTGTTCCGGCTGATGCGATCACTGATGCCCAAAGAATCGGGCATGCTGCTGACCAGTCTGGATCAGGCGACACGCGGGCCCGCCGGAAAAGCGACGCTGCTTTCGTTTGGGCTGATGATCTTTTCGGCTTCGGGAGTGTTCCAGCCGCTGGAAGCCGCGCTGAATCGCGCGTGGAAATTCCCGGAGCGCAATTTCGTCAAGCAATATCTGGTTTACATGCTGATGGTGCTGATTTGTTCAGTCATCATTTTGTGCCCGGTGGCGCTGGGCAGCGTGTACGATTTCATCCTGGTCAGTATTTTCGGCCAATCTCCGGTGCGCGACTGGTTTTTCAAAATCGTGGGGCCGATCATGTCGCTGCCTTTTTTGGCGCTGCTGTTTTTCGTCATTTACTACTTCATCCCAAACGGCAAAGTGAAACTCAACCAGGTGGTCTTCACTTCGGTGGCGATTGCGGTATTGTGGCTGCTGGTGACATTTATTTTCTGGCTAACGTTGCCGCTGTTTGATTTCGGCAGCAGTTACAATCAATTATCTTCTTTGATGGCGCTGGTGACCTGGGTTTTCATTTCTTCATTCATTTTGATTATGGGAGCAGATTTGTCCGCGCGGCAGATTATCCCTGAATCCTGGACGGGCTGGATGCCGCTGAAAGCAACCAAGAAACTGGGCGAAACGCAGGTTGCGCCCCAACAAGCTTCGCAAGTTCGATAAGGCCGAGCGTTCAACTCGGTGAACCCGCTACGTTTACCCCTTTTACGCAGCAAAAGCCGGAGGTAGTAATGAAACGTCAGAAATTCGCACGCCTATTGGTCGTGCTGCTGCTCGTAGCCGGTATGACCGCTGCAATTAGTTTGCCCGCCGCCGCGCAATCCGGGCGAAAACCCAAGCCTGAATCCGCCACGCCCAAACACAAAACCGTTGATCCGGACGCCGATGACAACCCGGACAAATCCACTAAAGCACTGGCGGACAATACGCCCGTGGCCGTTGGCGAAGACGGCACGCTGAAAATGGACACCACCATGGTGACGATTCCGGTGACGGTGCTGGACCACAACGGGAATTTCGTTCCCACGCTGAAGCGCAAGGATTTCGAACTTTACGAAGACGACATCAAACAGGAAGTCGAACATCTGCGCCCGGTCGAAGAACCGTTTCACGTGGTGTTGTTGCTGGACACATCGGAAAGCACTGCGTTTCGGCACGAAGACATACAACAGGCGGCGTATGAATTCGTCGAACAGTTGCGCCGCGACGACAAAGTGATGGTTGCTTCGTTCGACAGCCAGATCGAAATTTGGTGCGATTTCACCAATTCGCGGGAAACCATTCGCAAGGCGATTTTCCGTATGAATCGCGGAGGCAGCACGCATTTGTACGATGCGATTGACCTGATCATCAACGACGAATTGAGCAAAATTCAGGGACGCAAGGCAATCGTGTTGTTCAGCGACGGCGTTGATTTCGGCAGCCGGTACACGGCTCGCCGCGCCCTGCAACTGGTCGAAGAAGCCGACGCGCTGGTCTATTCAATTTATTACGACACGGGATACGACGGTCAAAGAGGCCCGATTGGAGGAGGTCCGGGTGGCACGCCGCCCATCGGCCAGCCGGGCAGAACGCCGCCGATTGGCCGGCCTGGCACTCGCTGGCCTCCATTCGTCACGTATCAATTGCCGGGACAAAATCGTTCGCGCGGCAGATTGCCCAGCGCTGAAACCGCTCGCGGCAAGCAGTTTATGGAAGACGTCGCCAATCGCAGCGGCGGGCGTTTTTATCAAGCCTATTCGCTGAGCAACCTGAGCAACGCGTTCGCTCAAATTGCCGAAGAGCTTCGCAAGCAATACGCCTTGAGCTATTACCCGACCAATGCAGCCCAGGACGGTTCGTACCGCCGCGTCAAAGTTCGCATCAGCCCTAACAGCCAGCACCAGGGCGTGATCGTTCGCGCGCGGGATGGGTACCGCGCTGCTTCGAAAGACAAACAGCAAGATGCCGAAACCAAAAAGGGCAATCGTCCTGTGCTGAAACGTCGAATCCAGGCCGATTCAAATTGAACACGGCTTGAAAGCAAAAACAGGAGACACCCCAAAATGCGTAGAAACCTTGGCTTTCTTGGCAGCGCTTTTTTGATCCTGACACTGCAAGCCGCCGCACAGGAAAAACCGGCGGCTGATGATTTCAAATTTACCTCCGGCCAATCCGTGTACGTGATTGCCGTAAAATCACCAGCCAAGCCCGGTATAGAAACCTGGGAAAAACTGAATCGCAATATGCCGAAACCTCCTAATCATCATCAGACTCACGCTTCTTCCTTCGGCAACGATCCGCTGGGGCGCCAAACGCTGGAAAGAGAGA
>CAYLJQ010000171.1:0-11226 GCA_964383955.1 uncultured Heliomicrobium sp.
CGAATCAGAGATGCTGGCGCATATCTTTTATCAAGCGACGGGCAAAGACATTGAAGAATACGCCGCGACGAATCTGTTTGCGCCGCTCGGCATCAAGGATTTTTTCTGGAAGCGCTCGCCGTACGGATTGATAGACACTGAAGGCGGACTGTATCTGCGTGCTCACGACTTGGCGAAAATCTGGTACCTGTTTTTGAAAAATGGAGCCTGGGAAGGGAAGCAGATCGTTTCGGCGGATTGGGTCAAAGAATCTGTCAAACCCGCTGTGCCTGTCGGCAACGGCGGAGCCAAATACGGGTTGAAGTGGTGGTTATTTCCGTATGGCGACGGGACGAAATTGGCTTGGGCCGGTTCAGGGTTTGGCGGACAAATGCCGATTGTCGTTCCTGAACACGATCTGGTTTTGGTCTTTACCGGATGGAATGTTTTGCCCGGCGGTGGACGGCTTGGCCATCGTGGGGCAATTGATCGGGTTCTTGCGGCAATCAGCAAGCAGCCTGCCAAAACGAACTAAGCCAGAGGCAAAAGAAGCAGGTAATGGAAAGAAGAAACCACAGATAGACACAGATGAGCACAAAGCAAATTTAGTGATTCTCCGTGTCTATCCGTGTGAATCGGTGTTGATCTGTGGTTTGCTCTTATGTCTATGCGGGCAAGCCTTTTTGAATCACTTTTTCCATCGCTTCGGCGAAAATATCTATTTCGCGCAGCGTCGTGTACACATTTGGCGTAATGCGCAACCCTTCAAACTCAGGATGTTTGATGACCGTCGAAATGATGCGGTATTCGGTCTGCAAATGAACGGAAAGTTTGATCGGATCAATGCCTGCAATGTTCACCAGCGTCAGCCCGCATCCCATTTTCGGATCAAAACTGGTTAGCAGCTTCACGCCTTTCATATTTTCGATGCGACGCGCCCAGCGTTGATACAAATACCGCAACCGAGCCGCTTTACGTTCCGCGCCGATGCCTTCGTGAAAATCCAGGGCTTCGTTGATTGCCAAAGCGTTCGCTGAAGGATGCGTGCCGATTTCTTCAAACTTGCGGATATTGGCGTTGTTTTCTTCGACCGATCCCATCAGCGACCAGGTTTGCGCAATTTTGCTTTTGCGAACGAACAGCAGGCCCGTGCCGAACGGAGCCGTCAGCCATTTGTGCAGACTCGACCCGTAATAATCGCAATCCAGGTCGGCGTGTTTGAACGGGAAGTGCGCGTAGGCATGCGCGCCGTCCACGATGGTTTCAATGCCTTTGGCGCGCGCCATCTGCACAATGCGTTTGACCGGGTAAATCTGGCCTGACAGATTCGTGATGTGGCAAAAATGAATGACTTTGGTTTTCGGCGAAATGGCTTTTTCAAACGCTTCGACGATTTGATCGTGCGTGGCTGGGACGGGAATCGAAATCTGGCGCAGCTTGATGCCTTCGCGGCGTTCGCGCTGTTTCCAGGTGGTCAGCATGCGCGGGTAATCCTGGTTGGTCGTCAACACTTCGTCGCCGGGTTTCATGTCAATTCCGAATTGGCAATTTTCCAGCGATTCGCTGGCGTTGCGCGTGATGGCGATTTCTTCCATGTCGCAGCCGAAATTCAGCGCCAGCCGACGGCGAACGCTTTCGATTTGCGGATCCAGATGACGCCACATCGTGTACACCGGCGCGGAGTTCGAATATTCCAAATACCGCCGCATCGCTTCCTGCACGATTTTCGGCGAAGGCGAAACGCCGCCATTGTTCAAATTGATCAGCGTGCGGTCTACGGTGAAAGCTCGCTGAATTTCCAGCCAGAAATCTTCGTTCATGGCGACGTCGTCGGCAGAATGGCCGGAAACGAAGCGCGTTGCGTCAATCGCGTGTGCGATTCCTTTTTCATTGAAGCTGGCGGCAATTACGCCTGCCGAGCCGAATTGGGCGGCATTTTTCAAAAAAGATCGTCGAGTAAACATCGGTGCTCCTCCGGTGATGTACAGAATGGGACGGGTTGCGGATCACGCGTAGAGTTGCAAACCCTGCAATTATTGTAAAGCTGAGATTGACAACCGACCGTTGAGATCAGATGCGGGATATGGACTGTGATGGTAAGATGCGCAGCCGTTGACGGGAAAATAAACAATTCATATTCGCAGGGACATTATGATTAACAACGATAGATTGATTCGCGCTTGCAGGCGTCAGAGCGTTGATCGCGCTCCGGTGTGGATGATGCGGCAAGCAGGCCGTTACTTGCCCGAATATCGCGCTGTGCGCGGCAAAACGGATTTTTTGACGCTGTGTAAAACGCCGGAAATGGCAGCGGAAGTTTCCATGCAACCGTTCGATATTCTGGGTGTGGACGCAGTAATTATGTTTTCGGACATTCTGATTCCCGTCGAAGCGATGGGCGTCAAGCTGGACATCATCGAAAGCCGCGGGCCTGTTATCGAAACGCCGATTCGGACGGCTGATCAAGTGGAAAAGCTGATTGTGCCCGATCCTGTGGAAAAAACCGGCTTTGTCATGGATGTGATTCGCTTGTTGCGGCAACAGCTAGACAACCGTGCGCCGTTGATCGGCTTTGCCGGAGCGCCCTTCACGTTGGCTTCGTACTTGATTGAAGGCGGCACGTCGCGCAACTTCGTGGAAATCAAACGAATGATGTACGCCAATCCGGCGCTGCTGCATCAATTGCTGGAAAAGATTGCCGACACCGTCACCGATTACCTAAACGCCCAGATCGAAGCCGGTGCGCAGGTTGTTCAACTGTTTGACACCTGGGCTGGTGAACTGTCGGCGGATGATTATGAAGAGTTTGCGCTGGAATATCACCAGCGGGTTTTCTCTCGCTTGCATCGCGGCCCGGGCGGTTTGAGCGTTCCGGCGATTTTGTACGTCAACGGATGCAGTGCCGTGCTGGAAAAAATGGCCGAATCCGGCGCAAACGTGCTGAGCCTGGACTGGCGAATTGACATCGCCGAAGCGAACAAACGGTTGCAGGCTGCCGGGTTCGACAATCTGGCTTTGCAGGGAAATTTGGACCCTTGCGCCTTGCTCGGCACGCCGGAAACCATTGGCGAAGGCGTTCGCGAAATTCTGAAAAAGGCCGGTCCGACTGGCCACATTATGAATTTGGGCCATGGAATTATGCCGATGGTTCCGGTGGAAAATGCGCGCGCCTTTATCGAGGCGGCAAAAGCCGGAATCAAGGAAGCGGCCTAAGCACTCTTTCAAATTCACATCGTTCCTATGGACAACGACAAAACCTCCTCAACGCAGAGTGAAGCAATTTCTTCAACCGATTATTTGGGATTGGTGCTGAAAGATCGCTATCTGGTTGAGCGTGTGCTTGGCAAAGGCGGATTGGGGTTGGTCTTTCTGGCGCGTGACCGGCAATTGCTGAATCGCGCGGTAGTCGTCAAAGTTCTGGTCGCTGATCGCGGCGATGAACGATACGATTCCTGGTTTCAAAAGAAGTTCAAACAGGAAATGGAAGCGCTGGCGCGCATCAACCATCCCGGTGTCGTTGGCGTGCTGGACACAGGCGCAATGCCCGACGGCAAACCGTTTCTGGTGATGCAGTTTGTCGAAGGCAACACGCTGCGTTCGGCGATGATTCCACAGGGAATGGATTTTGATCGCGTTGCTGCCATCGTTCGGCAAATGGGTGAAGCCCTGGCCGCTGCGCACGAAAAGGGCGTCTATCACCGCGATCTGAAGCCCGAAAACATCATGCTGGAAGAAGTCGGAGGCGGCCGTCAGCAGGTAAAGCTGATTGATTTTGGTGTCGCGCGCATCAAAGACTCAGAAGTCGCCACGAATGTCGAAGTTACATGGATTGCCGGAACGCCGCCGTATATGGCGCCGGAACAATTGCGCGGCAAGCCAACCGCCGAAAGCGACATTTACGGGCTTGGCGCGGTCGCATACGAAATGCTGACCGGGCGTCCGCCCTTCAAAGCCGGTTCGGCAGTTGACCTGTACGAAATGCAACGCGAAGGCGCGATCATCAAACCCAGAGAGCTTCGCGGAAATTTGACTGAAACCGCCGAAGCCTCCTTGCTGAAGGCGCTATCGTTTAATGCCGAAGATCGTTACAAAACGGTTCAGGAATTTGCGGAAGATTTGGCGGCTGCATTAACCGGGGAAGCGCGTCCGATAGGGAAGTCGGTAGATTCGATGGTTCCGACAATGCGCTATGACAACGTGACGGGTTCAGCCGAGGCTCGTCAGACGGCACTGGACGAAACCAAAATTCGCACCGATGGCAAACCGGCGGGTTCGCCGTTGAAATGGGTTGCCGTTGCAGCAGTAATTGCCGTTGTTGCCATTGCTGCGTGGCTGTTTACGAAACAAAAGCCGACTGCAGTGATCGAACCTGTTGTGGCCAAACCTGCATTTAGTTATTGGGTGATGGTGCAGAAATACCGCGACAACAAGCCGTATCAAACTCCTTTCAGATTGGCGAGCGAAGTCGTTTTCGAGGACGATTACCACGTCCAGTTCAACGTTAGCGCCGCGCGCCAAGGGTTCCTGTACATCATCAACGAGTCGCCGGAGCCAGTGAATGGCTTGCCCGAATACGTCACCCTCTTTCCTTCGCCAACGGCCAACGACAACAAATCAGAGCTTGGCGCGAATCAGCAAATCAACATTCCGACAATTGGCGATGGGTTTGTTTTCCGCGAAGACCAGGGAACTGAGAAACTTTGGTTGATCTGGTCGTCTAAGAGATTGCCGGAACTTGAAATTGTGAAATCACTGGCAAATCCCAAAGATAAGGGCCAGGTTACCAACCCGGAGCAAATTCGCACGATACGCGATTTGATCGCCAAACATTCCGCGATTCCGGTCACCATCGCCAAGGACGATACCGACAAAGTGACCAAAGTTTCCGGCTCCGGCGATGTGCTGTTGCATTTGATCAAGCTGGAACATCATTGAAACGGAAAACAGAAGATGCGCGCCGTTTTCTTCCCCCTGCGCTTCCGTTTGAAATCCCGTTAAGCCTTATCAACCCTGAACGCTTGCCCGTGAGCGTTACTTCTTTAACGGAGGCTCGCTTTGCTTCGTCAATATCGTATTGCTCAGCTTTTCATTGTTTTTCTATTCGGATTTTCTCTCATCACTGTCGCAAGCCGTGGCCAGCAACCGGCGCAATTAGAATTGGACAAAGCCATCGAAGCCGAATTGCGCGGCGGCGAAACCCAGTCATTTCCGCTTTCGCTGAAGACGCTGGATTTCGCCCGCGTCACGGTTTTGGCAAAAGATGTTCGCCTTTCCATCAAGTTGTTTGGACCGGATGGAAAATCGGTCGCCGAATATCAGTGGAATCAGGATTCGCCTGACCCTGCCAACGTGTCATTGATTGCGGGCATCGGCGGCAACTATCGCGTCGAACTGGCTTCGCAGGAAAAAGAAACCAAAAAGTTTTCCATCAAACTGGCGGAGCTTCGCGCAATTGAAAAGCTTGACCCGGAACGCATCGAAGCTGAGCGCCAATTTGCCAAAGGCGAACAGCTTCGCCCGCGCCAGGCAGCGGAAGAAAAGAAAGCCGCACTGGCCGCTTACGCAGAAGCGCTGAAACTGTGGCGCATCACGGGCGATAAGGAAAAACAGGCATCCGCGCTGAATTCGCTCGGCGATGTTTCCCGCACGCTGCGCGAAAATCAGCAGGCGATGGATTATTTCAATCAGGCTTTGGAGTTGCGGCGGGAACTGAAAGACCGCAAAGGCGAAGCCAGCGCACTGACGAATCTGGGACAGACGCAGCAGGCGATGGGACAGTTCAAACCGGCGATGGATTTCTTTCGCCAGGCGTTGCCGATCATGCAGGAAGTCGCAAACCAACGCGGCGAAGCGATTGTCGTGACTTCAATGGGCGCGACGCAGCTTGCTGCTGGAGAACGCCAACAGGCGATTGAATCGTTCGCACAAGCCAGAACGGTTTGGCAAAAGCTTGGCGACCAAAGCCGCGAAGCCGAGATGCACGTTCGCACTGGCCGAACCTACGAAGCGATGAACGATAAACCGAAGGCGCTGGACGCTTACGCCGAAGCCCTGACGGTTTATCGCGCGGCCAAAGATCAAATGGGCGAAGCCAATACGCTGCTTGATCTGGGCGCGGTCAATCGCGACCGGGGTAATAACAAAGACGCGCTTGGATATTTTCAACAGGCATTGCCGATCTGGCGCAGCCTTGGCCGCAAACGCGAAGAAGCCAGCACGCTGAATTTTCTGGGTTTGGTTCAGAACACGCTCGGCGATAAGCAGCAGGCGCTTGAGCAGTACAACCAGGCGCTGGCCTTGGCGCGTGAAGTGAACAATCGCGGCCTGGAAGCGACAGTGCTGAACAACATGGCGGCGATTTATTTTTCGCTGGGGGAAAAACGCAAGGCTGCCGAATCCTTCGATCAGGTTTTGCCTTTGCGCCGTGCCGCAAATGACAAGCTTGGCGAAGCCAGCACGCTGACCAACATTGGCAGCGTGTATTCCGACCTGGGCGAAAATCTGCGCGCGCTGGAATATTACAACCAGGCGCTGCCGCTGTGGCGCGAAGCCAAACGCGCAGAGGGCGAAGTCAGCGCGATTCAAAACATCGGCGAAGCCTATGACCTGCTCGGTGAAAAGCAGAAGTCGCTGGATTATTACGCCCAGGCATTAACCCTCGCTCGTTCCATCGGGGCCAAACAGGTGGAAGGCATTATCTCGACCAACTTGGCAACGCTGTATTCTTCGCTGGGGGAAAAAGAAAAAGCGCGCGAGATGTATTTGCAGGCGTTGGAAATTCACCGCTCAACCGGCAATCGCACGGCCGAAGCCGATACGCTGCATCTGCTGGGTTTTCTGCATTATGAACTGGAAGACACGCAAAAGGCGCTGGATTATCTAACGCAGGCGCTGCCTGTCTGGCGTCAATTGAAAGACAAGCGTGGCGAAGCCATGACGTTGACGGCGACGGGAATGGTGTATCGCTCGTTGGATCAGCGCGAACGGTCGCTGGAATTTTCGAATCAGGGATTGCCATTGCATCGAGAAGTCGGCAATCGCGCCGGAGAGTCGGAAACCTTGATCAACATCGGTTTGATCGAAAGCGCTTCGGGCGAAAAGCAAAAGGCATTCGAAAACTTCAATCGCGCCGCCGAACTCAGCCGCGCTATCAGCGATCCCGCGCTGGAAGCCAAAGCCAAATACGAAATTGCCCGCGTCAAACTGGACACCGGCGAACTGGATCAATCGCGCAGCCAGATCGAAGAAACGCTGAACATTGTTGAATCGCTGCGCACAAAAGTTGCCAGCCAGGAACTTCGCGCTTCGTATTTCGCTACGGTGCAAAAGTATTACGACTTTTATATTGAACTGTTGATGCGAATGAATGGAAATGGCCGCCAGGCGGGCAGTCAATTCAGCGGCGAAGCCTTGCAGGTCAGCGAGCGCGCGCGGGCGCGAAGTCTGCTGGAAATTCTGGCCGAATCGAACGCCAGCATTCGCGAAGGCGTGGATGCAACTTTGCTGGAACGCGAGCGAAATCTGCATCATCAACTCAGTGGCAAAGCCGACGCGCTGTCCAGGCTCTATGCCAGCCGCCCGTCGCCCGAACAGGTCGCTGCGGCAAAAAAAGAAGTTGACGATCTGACCGCGCAATACAACGAAGTCCGGTCAGAAATCCGCCGCGCCAGTCCGCGTTACGCCGCGCTGACTCAGCCGTCGCCGCTTAGCCTGAAAGAAATTCAGCAACAGGTGCTCGATAGCGACACCTTGCTGCTGGAATACTGGCTTGGCGAAAAGCAGAGTTTTCTGTGGGCAGTCACACCGACCAAAATCACCAGCTACGTGCTGCCGCCGCGCGCGAAGCTGGAAGCGGAAGCTCGCAACGCATACGAATGGACAAGCAAACCAGCACAGGGAAGTAGCAAACGCCGGTTGAAGCACGACGGCGTCGAAATCACCGAAAGCGAACGGAAAGCGCGCGGGCTACAGGCGCTGCGGTATTTGAGCAACACCTTGATTAAGCCTGTCGCTTCGCAGCTGGGCAAAAAGCGTTTGGTGATTGTTGCTTCCGGGGCTTTGCAGTATGTGCCCTTTGCTGCGTTAACGGTTGCCAGTGGTCAGTTGCCGGTTGTCGGCAAGACGCAGCTTGCTAGCCGGCGACTGACCACCGACCACCGACCACTGATTCTGGACCACGAAATCATCAATTTGCCTTCGGCTTCGACGATGGCGGTGTTGCGGCGAGACACCGCCCAGCGGCAAATTGCCCCGAAAATGCTGGCGGTGTTGGCTGATCCGGTTTTTGAAAAAGACGACGAACGAGTTCAAACGATGGCCAGGCCGACGATCAGCACCCTGCCGCCTCAGACGAAAGACGCCGAAAAGTCTCAGTCGCAGGCCGTTGCCGAAGAACGTTCGCTGAAACACATCAAGGAAAAAAATGCCGCTGAAACTGGCGAAATGAAAATTTCGCGGCTGCCGTACACGCGGCAGGAAGCAGAAAAAATTCTGGCGCTGGTTCCCGAAGCCGACCGAAAACAAGCGCTGGATTTTGACGCCAGCCGCGTGACGGCAACCGCAAAGGATTTGAGCCAGTACCGATATGTTCACTTTGCCACGCACGGCTATTTGGACAGCGAACGTCCGGAGTTTTCGGCCCTGGTGCTTTCGCTGATCAATAAAGACGGCGTGCAGCAGAGCGGATTTCTTTACGCTTATGAGGTTTACAACCTGCAACTGAATTCTGACGTTGTCGTGCTGAGCGCCTGCGAAACGGGCCTGGGCAAGGAAATCAAAGGCGAAGGTCTGGTTGGATTGACGCGCGGATTTATGTACGCCGGAGCGCCGCGTGTGGTCGTCAGCCTGTGGTCTGTCAATGACAAGGCAACCGCCGATTTGATGGCGCGGTTTTATCGCAAAATGCTGAAAGAGAACTTGCGACCAGCCGCCGCACTGCGGGCCGCGCAGATAGAAATGCTGAAAGAAAGCCAGTGGCGTGAACCATATTATTGGGCAGCATTCGCGCTTCAAGGAGAATGGCGATAAAGCACCCAGAGCCGCTGCACAGTGAAAATCTCGATTGTCATACCAACGCTGAACGAAGAGGCGATCATTCACGACTTGGCCGGTTCGCTTCAGCAGCTGCGCGGCAATTTTGAAATCATCGTTGCAGACGGTGGCAGCCAGGATGCGACAGTTCGTTTGCTGCGACAACGCGGCTTCCAGGTGATCGAAACTGCGCGTGGCAGAGGGCCGCAGATGAATGCAGGAGCGCAATTGGCAACTGGCGATACGTTGCTGTTTTTACATGCTGACACTCGCCTGCCCGAAGGCGAGTTCTCGGCGATTGAAACTGCTTTGAAAGATGAACGAGTCAGTGGCGGAAACTTTAGTTTGATCTTTGCTGGCGAAACTCGCGAAGCCCGGTTGCTGACCCGGCTGTATCCGCTGCTGCGGCTAGGCGGTATGTGTTATGGCGATTCAGCGATCTTTGTCCGGCGCAGCGTGTTTGAACAGCTTGGCGGGTATCGCGATTATCCGATTTTTGAAGATTGCGATCTTTACCGGCGCATGCGGCGTGGTGGAAAGTTCGTGCGGTTGCCAGCTGCGGCAATGACTTCTGCGCGACGCTTTGAAGGCCGCTTTATTCGCACATTTGCGTTGTGGGCGACGATGCAGGTTTTGTATTGGCTGGGCGTTGATCCGAACCGGCTGAATCGCTGGTACAAACCGTTGCGCTAAATCGGAGCAGGCAATTTTGGGACAAAAACAAACCACCGATGAACAAAGATTTACACTGATAAACACAGATAAAGCCGAAAAACGAATCTGTGTTTATTTGTGTTGATCCGTGTTCATCTGTGGTTTTTTTCTTGATGTGCCAATCTTTCAAGTTCTGATCTGGATCACAGCTTTCTCAGTTTCACTTGTTGGATGGAATGATCCAGGCCTTTTTCCAGAATCAGATGCGCGCGCGTCCGCGTCGGCAAGATGTTTTCCCGCAAATTCAATCCGTTGATTTCTTCCCAAATTTTCAGCGCAGTTTCCCGCGCTTCTTCGTCCGAAAGCGTCGAGTAGCGGTGAAAATAGGAAATCGGATCGCGGAAGGCCGTGCGCCGCAGCGTCAGGAAACGGTTGACGTACCAGGTTTTGATGTCTTCTTCGTCAGCGTCAACGTAGATCGAAAAGTCGAAATAATCGGAGACGAAAATTGGTGAATCGCTTTCCGCTGTGCCGACGCCGGTCTGCAACACGTTCAACCCTTCGACGATCATAATGTCCGGCTGCCGCACGGTCTGCACTTGATCGGGCACGATGTCATAAATCAGGTGCGAATAAATCGGAGCGGTAACTTCAGGCTCGCCGGATTTCACGTCTGCCACAAACTTGACCAGCCGCCGCCGATCATAACTTTCCGGGAAGCCTTTGCGTTTCATCAAGCCGCGCGCTTCCAGCACGGCGGTCGGATGCAAAAAGCCGTCTGTCGTAATCAAATCCACTTTCGGATGATTGCGCCATCGCGCCAGCAAGGCTTGCAGGATGCGGGCGGTGGTGCTTTTGCCGACAGCCACGCTGCCGGCAATGCCGATAACGTAAGGAACCTTGTCGGTCGGATCGCCCAGGAATGTGTGCGTAGCTTCGTGCAGGCTTTGAGTCGCGCCGACGTACAAATTCAGCAAGCGCGACAGCGGCAGATACGTGTCCTCAACATCGCGAAGCGAAATGCGTTCGTTGATGCCGCGCAAATTGGCCAGGTCTTCTTCTGTCAACGTCAGCGGCGTTGAATTGCGCAACTGGCTCCACTCTTCGCGCGTGAAATTGGTGTAAGGAGAAAGGGGCATAAGCGTCAGGTTGTGTTATTCGAGCGAACAATGCGTTGAAACAGTTTGCCGAGCGCTGCCAGCGCCAAGGCGGGCAGCCAAACCCAAATCATCTCGCTGGCCAAAACCATCAAGCCACGCGTGCTGAAAAAATCTGCGCCAATGGGAGACACTTCAATTGGCCGCCACGGCGCGAAGTAACGCGTATTATCAAACGGCGCAAAGATGGCAACGCCCAAACCGCCGTCTGTCAGCGAATCCAGCGCCAGGTGCGAAGCAATTGCCAGAGTGAAAAAGATTGCCAGCGAAGTTCGACTGCGTTTCATCGCCGAGAATTCTTCCTGGCGAAAAGCCAGCCAGGCAATGGCACAACCTGCGAGCAAAGCAAACATCAAAGAATGCGTTATCCCGCGATGGCCCCAGACGCTGCGGTACGAAATGCCCA
>CAYLJQ010000172.1:0-11220 GCA_964383955.1 uncultured Heliomicrobium sp.
TCACTAAGGGCCAACGGTTTTAGCCGTCAAAGGTCGTCAAAGAGGTAGCACCCGACCATCGCGGCTATTTCTCCAAGTCTTCAGCAAGTCGAGTGCCCAATATTAGACGACTTGGAAGTGTGGCAATTAAACAACTTTGCGGTTTGAATTCCGGAGAAAGAGCAGGAAAGCGTCTTCTTTTGAAGACAAATATAATCTGGAAAGTATCAAAAGTTGACACTTGGAAAGGGAGCAAATCCCAAAATTGCTCCCTTTCCAGTTTTTGGAGGTTAAACCTTGGCGACCATTCCATCAGCGCCCAGCACAACACGTTTCTGCGCGCGGAGCGCCAGATTTCCCAAGTGCGGGCCGGTGACGGCTTTGTGGCCGACTTCAACCGGCGCGTTTGGTTCCTGGCGCGATTTCACGCAATCCAGGAAGTTTTTGACATGCGGTTCGGTTGGAATGCCGCCTTTGTATTCGTGAATGGGTTTCGGCGGAATGTTTGGACGGTCCCAGGGTTCCGGGAAAACACGATAGCCATCATCGTCAATGACCATCGTGGCTTTTTTGCCTTGCAGGTGAATCTTCCAGGCGTCTTCGTACGAATTGCCGTAACACAGCGTCCACGTGGCAATGAAACTAGGATATTCGTAAACAGCGCAGAAGGTGTCCGGCACATCCGCGCCTTTGTGAACATAAGTCGCTCCCTGGCAAACAGCGGAATTCGGCGGATTGCCGCCGTTGCAAAACCACTGAATCACGTCCATCAAATGCGTTCCCTGATCGGTTAGATGGCCGCCGTTGTAATCGGAAAAGTTGCGCCAATGGAAAAAGCGCCGTTCGTCCAATGTGTAGCGTTTCTTGGCCGGGCCTTGAAAGCGTTCCCAGTCCAGTTTGCCTGCCAGTTGCAACTTTTGCGGCATCGGTTTGCGATTCCAAAACCACTGCGCGCGCGCCATGACCACTTCGCCCAGCACTCCGTCGTCAACCAGTTTTTTCGCGCCGCGCACGGCTTCGGAACTGCGCCGCTGCATTCCCACCTGGACAATTTGCTTTGTCGCGCGAACGGCTTTGACCATTTTCGCGCCTTGTTCGATGGAATAGGCGAAAGGCTTTTCGGTGTACGCGTCTTTGCCAGCGGCGACAGCATCAATCAGCACGTTGTGGTGCCAGTGATCCGGCGTCGCGTTCAGAATGGCAACGACGTCTTTGTCGTCCAGCAACTGGCGATAATCCATCGTCGTTTTTGCGCCTGCGCGAGACAGTTTCTGCGCGGCGTTGATGTTCGGTTCGTACACGTCTGCGATGTGAATGAATTCAACTTGATCCGCGAATTTGTTAAACGATCCCATCACGCTGCGTCCGCGACCGCCTGAGCCAATGATGCCCATTTGAATGCGGTCGTTCGCACCCAGCACGCGCGTGTAAGAGTGAGCTGTGAGCACGCCAGCCCCAGCGACTGTTGCGCCTGCTTCAGTGAGGAACCGTCGGCGATTAACGTTCTCTGCCATAGTTCGTCCTCCGAGTTTTAGTAGTGGTAAAGAAGAAGGGGTTAAAACTTGCGCGTCCCGCAAAACATTCGCGCGGAACGAATACTACTGCCGTCAGGCAGTGGCGGCAAGAGCCGCGCTGCTGGCTTCAGCTTCCGACCTGAATTCGCCAGACGCGATTGTTGGTTTGTTCGCAGGTAATCGGAATGTCGAGAAATTTTTTGATGACCTCGATGTTTGTTGTTGTGTGACGTGAAGGCGGTAATGTCGTAAACGAACCGCCTCCGGCCAAAGCCATCGGCAGCAAAAGTTGATCGGCCAGATATTCGCCAACAGCCGCTTCGCTGGCCAGATACCGGCGGGCAGCCAGCGCGGCTTGATCGGCGACGGCTTCGGCGGCAATGGTTCGTTCCCCGAACCCTGTGAAAACTTCCGTCACCTGTTCGCATTCTACTTCCAGCGAAACGAAGTTTCCTGTCGCGACAGAATTCGTGGGCGTTTCCACCTGATGCCATTTTTTCGGCCACGAAAGTTTTTTCTGGACGATGTTCAATTCACGTTCGGCGATATTGCGCGGCAAATGGCAAAGCACAACTTTTGCCAATCGCTGTTTGATGTCGCCGCGTTCCGGCAAATGCAGATGGGCCAGCTTGCTGTTTCCGTGAATTGTCACTTCCAGCTTGCCGCCGCCTGCTGGGTAAAATCCGTAATTGACCAGTTTGGCTTCGACTTTTACGCCCATCCGGTTCAGCAGCGGTAAAAACGCTTTTTCCAGAAAGTCGAACGGCGGAGCGAATGGATTGTGCGTCCCGCCTTCCAGCGTCAAACGACTTTGTCCTTCGGCGATCATCAGCGCAGGCAAAACGGTTTGCAGCACCAGCGTTGTGCTGCCCGCCGTGCCAATGGCGAAGTGGTATTCCCCGGGTGAAGTTTTGTCTGGATGAAACGTTAGTTGCGCCGAGCCAATTGAAGCGCCCGAAATTTCGGCTTTGCCAATTTGCGCAGCGGCATTGACCGAAGTCAGATGCTGGCGCAACAAGCCGGGCGTTCGCCTTCCCGCGCGAATCTTTTCGATGCGAATAGCTTTTCCCGTAATCAGCGACAACGCCAGCGAAGTGCGAAGAATTTGGCCGCCGCCTTCTCCCATTGAACCGTCAATCGTAATCATAAATTTTGGAGTGCTGCGCGCTTGGCGCAGCTTTGGAAGTCCTTTTGCAGACAATGACTTTTGCTTGATCAGGAGGTTTAGTTGAGAGTGAGACTGCCAAAGCTATGCCAAAGGGATACAAATGGCGAATTCAGGCACCGGGGAATTACCCATTTGCCATTGACCATTACGCATTATTCGACAGGGGAGAAGACCCTCTTTTACCCGATCAATTAATGGCTAATGCCAACTGGTTAATGGTCAATTCTGAATTCGCCCACAGTGTCCAAAGGCGTCACACTCCAAAAAACAGACTCGTAAAGCTCGGCGTAACTCCGCAGCATTCGTTCTAGCGTGAATTCGCGCTCGACCTTGTGCCGGGCCGCTTCGCCAAAGGATTTCGCAAATTGCCGATTGGCCAGAAACTCTTCCAACCTGTCAGCCATGGCCACAGCGTGACGCATCGGAACCAGAAATCCGGTTTTGCCTTCTTCTACTAATTCCGGCAACGCGCCGACTTCGGTCGCGACGACGGGCAATCCAGCTGCCATTGCTTCCAGCACGGTCAGCGGCATTCCTTCGGAAACCGACGATAGCGCGAACACATCCATCGCCTTGAGTAGTTGCGGCACATCGCGACGCATTCCGGTGAAAATCACCGCTCGATTCAGATTCAGCATGCTGACAAATTCTTCCAGCCTGGCTCGCTCCTCGCCATCGCCTACGATCAACAGTTTGATATTCGGATCTTTGCGAGGCAGTGCGACTGCCGCAAAAGCGCGCACCAACGTGATGGTGTCTTTTGTCAAATCCAACCGGGCAACTGTGCCAAAGATAAAATCATTTGGCGCAATGCCGAGTTCTTCCCGAATGCCCGTTGCGTTAGCACGGTCAATACGCCGCACATCAATTCCGTTGGGAATGACTTTCATGCGTTTGGCCGGGAAGCCCGTCTGGCCAGAATAAAAGTCGCGCACTTCGGCTGAAATCGCAAACACCGCGTCTGCTATGTGATACACGCCACGCCGAGCCAATCGTCGCATCAAAGGCTGTTTGCTCCAATGCGGGTAGTTGCGGCCATGCTCGCTGTGAACCAGTTTGACGCCAGGCGAGATCAATTTTGCCAAAGCCGTATCAACGCCCGACCAACTTTGCGAATGAACGATGTCCGGTCGTTCACGGCGAATAACACTGGCCAGTTTCAAGGGCATCAACCGATCTGCTTTGTCGCCTTTGCCAAGATCAATGCAGCGCACGCTGTCGCGCAATTGATCTGCGGCTTCGCCGCGGCGGGAAATGCAGCAAACAACTTGCTTAAACCGCGCCGGATCAAGCCCGTTCGCCACATCAATCACCACGCGTTCCATCCCGCCGATTCCCAGCGAGTCAATCACATGCAGAATTTTGATTTTGCGTTTGAGCATCAATTTGGAGTGCGGCGTGAAGCGCCGCTTTCTCAATTGGCTTGGAATGCCATTTTACCGAATACGTGGAAAAGCGGCGCTTCACGCCGCACTCCAAGCGGCTACCAATCGCGGCGCGATCTTCATAACGATTGCAAGCAATGCCAGCTTTGGTTGGCGATAAAACTTTCTTGCTTCAGACAAATGTTCTTTAGCTTCGGCAAAGTCATGTTTTGACAGTGCAGCTTTGAAACGCGCATAACTCAGTTGCGCGCGCCATTCCGGCATTCTGGCTTCAATCCATTGTCGCTGGTCGTTAGTGAGATTGCCGCGCAGTAGTTTTTCGTAAACCGACACGACGCAGCTCAGAATTTTGACGCCTGTGTTTGAAAGCGAATCCTGCCGCCAGCGATAGAGTGCCAACACTTCGCGCGTGAATTTGAATCGGCAACCGTGTTGTAACATTCGCAGCCACAACTCGAAATCTTCAGCGCCCTGGCCTTCCAGGTTTTCATCATAACCGCCGACTGTTTCCAGCAATTCACGGCGAAACACCAGCAAGCCGAAAATATAGCATTCACGCCTGAGCACTCTGTCAAACGTCACAGGTTCGTCAACGGGGAAAACATCCTGATGAAGTTTGCCGTCGTGTTTGGGCCAGCCGAAATAGCGCGCGTTGGGATATGCGACGCTCAAGGTTTGATCGCTATCCAGCATTCCGACCAGGACTTCCAAAAAGTTCGGCAGCAACAAATCGTCGCTATCGAGCAAGGCAATGTAACGCCCGCGAGCAACTTTCAGCCCGGCGTTGCGTGCAGCCATCACGCCACGATTGGGTTGTCTGATGTACACCAGCCTGTCGCGGTAAGGCGCAATGCGCGTTTCGGTGTCATCGGTCGAACCATCGTTAATCAGAATCGCCTCGAAATCCTGATAAGTTTGCGCGAACAGCGATTCCACCGTTTCGGCGATAAACGGAGCCACGTTGTAAGCGGGAATGATGACGCTGACGTTTGGCATTTGGGTTACTCGGCTTCGATGAGCAATACGCCTCGCAGCGACGGCCAGCGGCTGGCAAGCCGATGCCAGTAGTTTTCGACCCGCGCCACAACTGGGACGTGTGAATACGCGTCGGGATGTTCCAGCAACTCAATGCGCCACTGAGTAAAACCTGCTTCGCGCAGAATGGCTTCAACCGAACGCGGACGGTTGAACTGAAAATGCGTTGGGTAAACTTCTGACCGATTTCTGGTTTCAACGCTTGAAACAATCGCTGGATGCAGACGGTTCGGAATAGCGCGCGCCGCCAGCGAAACGATGTCCAGCGCGTTCGGAGTTAGCACCACCAACTTACCGCCAGGTTTTAGCACACGCCGAATTTCAGTTAGCAACCGCAATGGAGCTTTGACGTGTTCGAAAACCATGTTTGCCGTGACCAGATCAAAACTGTTGTCGGCAAGCGGCAATGCCGCAGAATCGGTTTGCAATCGCACTTGGCAGGAACGATTGTCACGGAGCGCGGCCAAATCAGGATCAATGCCGACAACCAGTTTCGCCTTTGAGCGCAACTTCGTTTCAATTTGTTCGCCGCCGCCCATCCATTTCGGCACAAGCTGGCGACCGCAGCCAACATCCAGCCACTGCATTTCCGGTTTCAGCAGCTTTTCGATCCGTTCGAAGTAAATCTGCTGCGGATGCGGCACGCGCCGTTTTCCGTTTTGCTGGCTTCCGTCGGGCATGAAAACCTTGCTGAAACGGATGCGGTCAACAGCGGTAAACCACCACTCTTCGGCGGTGTTTTGGGCTGTTCGACGAACGGCGGAAAAGCCAAGTTGTCGCAGGCTTGGGGAATAAGCTTGCCGAAATCCACAAGCGCGCAACGATTGCCAGATCACTCGGTCACTTTTCAAAACATGCATTGGACGATCATGGTCTTCTTCAGTGCGACTGTTGAATACCAGCATGCCGCCGTCGCGAACTGTTTGGCTGATCTGGCGCAATTCAATTGCCGGGCAGGGAAGATGCTCAAACACATCCACCGCCGTTGCAAAATCAAACTGAGCTTTCGGCAACGGTTGACGATTCAAATCAATCACCGTGGCTTCAACCCCGCGCCGCGCCAGCCGCCACCGCGCGAACTCCATCATCTGCGGAGAGATG
Organism: uncultured Heliomicrobium sp.; assembly: GCA_964383955.1. Lineage (GTDB taxonomy): Bacteria > Acidobacteriota > Blastocatellia > RBC074 > RBC074 > RBC074. The sequence continues at coordinate 6,183 of CAYLJQ010000172.1, forward strand.
TCAGCCAGCGAGACGTTGAACCCATGCCGCGCAAACAAAATTGCGTTCGCTCCGACGCCGGAACCAAAATCCAGATAACGAGCCGCGCCGATGCTTTGCGCATGTTTCAGAATTTCCACGTTTGCGGAATTGGTCGCTGGATCAGTCGTGTGCCACCAGACGTGTTCAAAAATGTAACTTTGCGTTGAACGGTAAAACTCTTTGATCTCTTCCGGCGTCCGGCGCTGTCCGGATTCCCATTCGCGTTTTGAATCGGCCAGCGCGTGTTCGCATCGTTGGCGAGCCTCTTGCGGGCTAATGCCGAAAAACTCTGCTAATTCCCGCAGTCCGCTTTCGACCAGATTGGTTTCGCCGGGCAGCAATAATGCTTCGCGCCAGGCGGCGATGTTTTCTTGACTCATAAAAGTGCAATCGTTTGGAGTGCTGCGGCTCGACGCAGCTTTTGCGTTCGCCGTCGCAGTTTCGCTGGGAAATCGGAAGTTCCAGGTTAAGAACGAAAAGCGTTGTCAGAGCCACCGCACTCCAAAGACTTCGTAAATAGCATCACCCACGGCGAAGCCAGCAACCCGATCAAGGTTCCGCGAACCTGTGCGCGCTGGCGCGGCAAGGTGTTGATCGCTCCGGCATCCTGCTTCAGCCAGCGGCGCGGCAATGTCCGAATCAACCAGTACAGCATGCGCATGGCGTACAGATCGCCGCGCAAAACATGTTTGATGATGTACGCCGCGTTGGCTTTGCCGTAGCCGTAAATCAAGCGGCAAGCCTGCTCTGGCGTTTCACGGTCGTGATCGTGGTAAACCAGAATGTTGGGAGCATAAACGAATTGATATCCGGCTTTCAGCGCGCGGTAAAAAAGCTCAATGTCTTCGCCGCCGGCAAAGAATGTTCCGGCTCCAAGCCGAATATCGAAGCCACCTACGCGGTCAAAGACTTCTCGGCGAAACGCCATATTCGCGCCCATTCCCAAGCTGCCTCCGCTGGGAAACCTGGTTTCCAGCCGTTCGTCAGGCGTGTAAATGGCAACGTCTTGCAAATGGTCTCGCGCCAGCAGCACTCGTCCGCCGAGCATGAATAAATCAGGATTGTCAGTAAATTCCCTGTGAATTTCGTCCAGCCAGTTTGGGGCAACCAGCACATCGTCATCAGTAAAAACGATGATGTTTCCCGTTGCTTTTTTCAGCCCAGAATTTCGCGCGCGCGAAAGCCCTGGCTGGTCTTCTCTTAGCACATACAGCCGATGAGCAAAAAACGGATGCCGGAAAACAAAGCTGGCAATCGTTTCGCCGAATTCCGCATTTGAGCAGTTATCAACAACGATCAGTTCGTATTCGTAATCGCCCGCGAAGTTTTGCGCGGCGAACTGTTCCAGCATGGCCGCCAGCGGCTTGGCGCGATTGCGCGTGCAAACGATGACGCTCAGTTTCACCGCGCCACCTCCGCATCTAAACCAATGGCTTTGTAATATTGCCCGATCACTTCATGTGTCTCACCTTCGGCTTTGACCTGGCCGTTTTGCATAAAGAAAACTCGGCTGCACAGCCGTTCAACCGCCGTCATATCGTGCGAGACGAACACAATCGTCATCCCGTTGCGGCGAAGCTCTTCGATGCGCTGAAGGCATTTGCTTTGAAACGAAGCGTCGCCAACGGCCAGCACTTCATCCACCAGCAAAATGTGCGGATTGATGAACGCCGCCACGGCAAATCCCAGCCGTACATACATTCCTGAGGAATATCGTTTGACCGGCGTATCAATGAAACGCTCGATTTCAGCGAATTCGACAATTCGGTCGAACTTCTGGCGCACGTCGGCCTGTCGCATTCCCATAATCGAACCGTACAGGAAAATGTTCTCGCGTCCCGAAAGCTCCGGGTGAAAACCCGCGCCGACTTCGATTAATGACGCCACCGAACCGCGCACCGTCAATTTGCCGTAAGTCGGATAAATGATCCGTGCCAGCAATTTCAGCAGTGTGCTTTTGCCGGAACCGTTCGGCCCAATGAAGCCAACCGCTTCGCCTGCTTCGATTTCCAGGTTGACTTCGCGCAGAGCGAAAAACTCATCCGTTTCGCCTGAACCATTTCGCGAAAACAGCCGCATGAAATCTTCACGGAACGACCGCGCGCCAAGCTGGCTTAGCCGGTAGCGTTTGGAAATGTTGTCGAGCGTGATGATCTTCATTTGCGGTAGTCGGTAGTCGGTAGTCGGTAGTCGGTGGGGCTTTTGTTTGGCCACCCACCGGAAACCGATCACTGCCACCTTCAGACAATGTCTGCGAATTCGCGTTCCAGGTGTTTGAAATATTTGTATCCAAGCCAAACCAACAAGCACGAAACTGACGCTGCTAGCAGCAGGTAACTTAGTTGCGGGGATTGTTGCTGCAAAATCGTTCGGCGGTATCCGTCAATGATCGCCGCCATCGGATTCAACGAAAAATACCAGGCTCGCCAACGCTGCGGCACAACCGACGCCGGATACAGAATTGGCGTGACGAACATCCAGATTTGAATCACCAGCGGCAACGTATGCCGCACGTCGCGGTACAACACCGTAAAAGCCGACAGCAACAAGCTGACTCCGACAGTAAACAGAATTTGAATTGCCACAATTGGAATCAAATAAAGCAGGTTCCAGGTTGGCGGCACCCGGTAAACAATCAGCAGCAGGACGAACGCCGCCGCTGCGATCAGGAAATCCAGAAATGCCGCCAGCACAGCCGCCAGCGGAATGACTTCGCGCGGAAAGTATATTTTGGTAATGATGTGCGAATTCGCGATCAGGCTGGGAATGGAAGACGACAGCGAAGTTGAAAAGAACATCCACGGCAATAAAGCGGCATACGAAAAGAGCGGGTAAGGTATCCCGTCGCTTTCAATTCTCGCAAACCACGAAAAGAAAACCGTAAACACCACCATCAGCGACAACGGCTGCAACACAGCCCAGGCCACACCAAGCACGCTTTGTTTGTAACGCACCTTGATTTCGCGCAGCGTCAGCAGCCACAGCAATTCACGATGCCGCCACAATTCGCGCGCATGACCGGTAAGGCTGTCGCTCCATTCGATGAAGTTTTCAAGCGCGCGTTCTTGTTTATCACCACTCATTATCAAGCTTCGACTAACTCGGCTTCCTCGCTATCGGGTGTGCCCGATAGCGGATTACCCGGAGGTGGTAGCAGTCGTTCTTTATGCTGTTTTTGTATTTCCATGTAGTGCGCAACAAGTTTGTATGGATCATGACCGCATTCTTCAGAGATGCGATGACGCACTTCCCTAATTCGAGCAATGACAGGGTCATCTTGTTCGAAGTCCATTTTTAGTCTCCTAATAACTCCAAAGGTGTAACCAGTGCCGGAACGTACAAACCAAGCATTACATTCAGTCGTTTAATGTGCCCAAATTTGTTGGCGTTTGCTAAATGCCGACAATTCCAGGTCAGCAAAAAATCACATTTATGGTATGACGCCAATGCTAAATGCAAAGCATCGCCAGCAGGATCGCTGGGCATAAGCTTGTGACGGATATAGGCATCAACGACTTCACCAATTTCTTCTTCGACAGAAACTTGTGGAAGTCCGGCAATTAACGCAACTGCTTTTTCTTTGTTCGGGAAATCGCCGCCGTTTAGCTCTTCAAAAACCGCTGGACTCGTGACGATCTGGTATTTGTTCGGAGCTTGCTCCCACCATTGTTGAGTCCACTGCCGACGCGCCACCATTTCCGGCTCAGTGCGAACTTCGTAGTAAAAACTTGGGATTGACGTCTCGACGTAAACTTTCGGTTTCATAGTTGGCCGTAAATTGATTGATAGAGCACGGCAATACTACTCCAATTTCGCCTACCCACAACAAACTCTTTTGCCCGTTTTGCCATCGTCAAGCGCTCGCTTTCGTTTTCTGCCAACTCCAGCAGCCGCTCTGCCAACGCTTCGACATTGTCGGCTTCAACCAGGTAACCAGCGTTGCCGTCATCCAGCAGCTCGCGCAAGCCGCCGACATCGCTGGCAATGACGACTTTTTCCATCGCCATCGCTTCCAGGGGTTTCAGCGGCGTGGTCAGTTCGGTCAGCCGCGAACGTTTGCGCGGATACACCAGAATGTCCATCACAGAATAATAACGGGGAACTTCATTGTGCGGGATGTTGCCGGTGAAGATGAAATGCTGGCGCAAAGCTTCCGGGATTCGTTGCCGCAGCGTTGTGTCGGCTTCGCCTTCACCGACCAGCAGCAGTTTCAAGTCCTTGCGATGAGCAAGCAAGCTGACAACGGCGTCAATCAAAATCTCTAATCCTTCGTAAAAGTAAAACGAACCGATGAAGCCGATGACCAGGCTGTTCTGCAAGCCGTATTCGATGAGCAGTTTTTCGTCGGGTTCGATTGGATGGAAAACTTCGGTGTCCACGCCGTTTGGAACGACGAAAATCTTTTCAGGAAAAACGCCTCGACTGATCAAATCTTCGCGCAGCGCCTGGCTGATGGTCGTCACCGCATCGGCTTGATGCAGCGCCTCAAGTTCCGCTCTTTGCCCCAGCCGGTAGCGCAAAGAATTGTAGCGGGTTTTGCCGCGGTCAACGGCGGCGTCTTCTTCGTAATAGCGAAGCTCGTAAACCATCGGCAATTTCAACGCCTTTGCCGCTTTTGCCGCCGCCAGCCCGCACACTGAAGGCGAATGCGCGTGAATGACGTCAGCTTGTAATTCAACGGCCAATCGTTTGATTTCTTTTGCCAGCGTGGCGACGGTCGCAATCTGTCTGGCCATCGGCACAGCCTGGAGAGTGGAAAACATCGGCCAACGCGTGCGGTGATATTCAATGCCGTCAATCGTTTCGATTTCACCGCTGAAGTTTTCATGCTTTGGTGAAGTGACGGCGAAAACTTCGATTCCTGATTGTTGTTGAGAGCGCAAAATGTACTGGCTGCGAAAGCTGTAACCGCTGAAGTAAGGCAGCGAATGATCCAAAACGTGGAGAATCTTCATTGTGGATTGGCGGTCAGCAATTGAGCTTTAAGCTTTCAGCAAGGCATCAACAATGCGGTCTG
>CAYLJQ010000173.1:0-11214 GCA_964383955.1 uncultured Heliomicrobium sp.
GCCCCGGATTTGGGCTACTCGATGGCGGCGGAAATCCTCTTCCTGATCGAAACGCTGGAAAAGCCAAAAACGTAGGGCAGGTTTTCCAACCTGCCCGGTTTTCCTCCAGTGGGAATGTCTGGGCAAATCGGAAAATCCGCCCTACACGCTACGCAGATTGGAAAATCTGCCTAACCTGCCCGGTGTTCTTCCAATGTGAGTCAGGGCAGATTGGAAAATCTGCCCTACACGCTCTTATCTGCCGACGATGGAGATTTTGTTTTGATTGGCTAAGGTCAGAGTTTCATCGCGGTCGAAGATCAGCGTTTTGTCTGCGGTCAGCGACATTGCTGTCACGTTGCATTCTTTCAGCGTCGCCATTGTGTTGAGTCCAATCACCGGCACATCGAACCGCATATCCTGATTTGGCTTGGCGACTTTGATCACGGTCAGCGGACGACCTTTCACCAGTTCAGACGCTCGGCGGATGGTCGCGTCGGTTCCTTCCATGGCTTCCAGCGCGACGACCGCCTGATTTTTGACGACGATGGTTTGGCCTAAATCCAGCCGCGCAAGTTCCGTTGCCACGTGCAAGCCGTATTCGATGTCTGCCGCTTCGTTTTTGTCAGGCGAGCGCCGAGTTAACACGCCAGCGCGAGCCAGCAAGGGTTGCAGGAAAGTTGTTGAATCCATCAGCGTGATGCCTTCGGATTCCAGTTCATCACAAACGGCGCCGATCAGGGCGTCGGTGTTGCGGCGCTTCAACCGAGCCAGCATCTTTGCCATTCGCAAATCGGGCAAGGCATTGAGCTTGAAAATCTGCACGTGCTTGACCTGTCCGGCCATAATCGCGTGCGTCACGCCTTCGCGCTTGAAGAATTTGATCAGCTTGTTCAGATGGCCGACGCTGATCCATTCCACGACGCGCGCCAGCGTTTCAATGCGTTCATCGGCTTCTTCTTTAATGGCCGCGACGGCCATTTCCACACCTTCTGCGCGCGCGCCTTCCAGAACCAGGAAAGGGAAGCGTCCATTGCCTGCAATTAACCCATATTTCATTTGTGAGTGTGCTCCTGCCAAAACCTGCAAATCATGATCGCCGCCAGTTGTACGAAAAACCGTTCGGATTCACAAGCCGGGCGTTGCCGACGAATGGACGCTGGAAAAAAGTGAATCTTCAGTTCACGGCAAGCCGTATAGCCGGGCATGAACACATCTCAATCCGATTCTTCGACTTCCCAGAAACCGCTCCGGGTGTGGCCCGGCGTGGTCATCGCAATCGCGCTAACACTCCTACGATATATCGCTCCACTCATCGCACCTGACGCTGAACTCTATTCAACTCCACTGGCATTGATTGCAGTGCTTGGAGGAATGCTGTTTGCCGTCGCCATCATCGTGTGGTGGCTGTTTTTTAGCAGAGCGCCCTGGGCTGAACGCATCGGCGCAATCGTCCTGATGATCGTTGCGGTGTTTGCGACCAGGTTCATCGTTCACGAATCTATCAAGGGCGGAATGATGGGGATGATGCTGGGGTTATACGCAATCCCGATCATGACTCTGGCCCTTGTCATTTGGGCGGTAGCAACTCGTCGCCTTGCTGTTGGCCCTCGCCGGGGTTCGCTGGTTGCGGTGATTTTGTTGGTCTGTGTGCCGTGGACGCTGGTGCGAACGGCTGGATTGATCGGCGGCGGTTCGGAATTTCATTGGCGCTGGACGCCGACTCCTGAGCAACTGTTGCTGGCGCAGGCGAACGACGAACCAAAACCATTGCCGCCTTCTGCGGAAACAACAGCGAGTCCGACGGAATCGCCGGAAAGCAAAACCGAAGGCCAGCCAACACCATCCCCGGACGCTGCAACAACACCGACACCAGACGCCGCTGCTTCAGAATCGCAAGCCAACTGGCCGGGCTTTCGCGGGCCGAATCGCGACAGCATTATTCGCGGCGTTCAGATCAAAACCGATTGGGCTGCATCGCCGCCAGTTGAAGTTTGGCGGCGTCCCGTCGGACCCGGGTGGTCATCGTTCGCGGTTCGTGGGGACTTGCTCTACACACAGGAACAGCGCGGCGACGAAGAACTCGTGGCCTGTTACAAAGTGTCCACAGGCGAACCAGTCTGGCGGCATCGCGATGCCGCACGCTTTTATGAATCCAACGGAGGCGCTGGGCCGCGCGCAACACCTACTTTGAGCAACGGTCGCGTGTACGCATTTGGCGCAACGGGAATTCTGAATGTTCTGGATGCCGCTACAGGCAAGCTGGTCTGGTCGCGAAACGTGGCGACCGACAGCAACACAAAGGTGCCCGGTTGGGGATTTTCAAGTTCGCCGTTGATCGTTGGCGACGTTGTCATTGTCGCTGCGGCTGGCAAGCTGGTTGGGTACGACCGCGCTACCGGCAAACCGCGCTGGTTCGGCCCGGAGCACAAAGGCGGTTACAGTTCGCCGCATCGAACGACAATTGACGGAGTTCAGCAGATTCTGTTGCTCAGTGATGAGGGCGCAACCAGTGTCGCGCCAGCCACAGGCGAAGTGCTGTGGGAACACGCCTGGCCAGGCAATACCATCGTCCAACCGGCGCTGCTTGGCGGTGGCGACATCCTGATCAGCACTGGCGGAACCACAAGCGCCTCGCGCCGAATTGCGGTCACGCACGGAGCCAGCGGATGGAATGTTGAAGAGCGTTGGACGTCGAATGGTCTGAAGCCAAACTTCAACGATTTCGCCGTTCACAAAGGTCATGCCTACGGATTCGACGGCAACATTCTCGCCAGCATCAGCATTGAAAACGGCAAGCGGAAATGGAAAGGCGGACGTTACGGCAACGGCCAGCTTGTTCTGCTGCCCGACCAGGACTTGTTGCTGGTATTGTCTGAGGAAGGAGATTTGGCGCTGGTCAAAGCGACTCCGGATCAATTCACGGAGGTTGCCCGGTTCAAGGCAATTGAGGGCAAAACCTGGAATCATCCGGTCGTTGTCGGAGATTTATTGCTAGCCCGCAACGGTGAACAAATGGCGGCTTTCAGGCTGCCTATCGCGAACCGCTAACGCATTCCAGCAGCAACGGCAGGTGACAATGCCACTTGGCTGCACCTGCCGCCTTTTTGTTCAACTCTGGAAGTCAAAGCATTCTTGTTAGCGTGTGCATAAAGACTCGCCAGCACGCGATAAATGCTACGAAATGAATTCGTGACGTCGGAGCTTTTTGGGCGCTCCGACGTCATGTCGTCAGCCATTTCGTGCGCCTGTCCAGTACAAGCAATCCCTGTCACCCGAATAATTCTTTGGATTTCCGCAGACGTTTCCACAGTCGGGAATGATTTTTGCAGCTTTGTGTTTTGGCAGGCGCAAACGCATTTGCGCAGTACAGAAATGCGTTTCGGGTTCGACCGATCCACCATTTGCCGCCGGATGACGCAAACAACAAGTGAGGTATTTTGTTATGAATTCGATCAATAAGAATCAACCGGAAGACAACCATGAAGATTTGCAGGCGCAGCAGGCCGTCAGCAAGATCAGGGAAATCGTCAAAAAAGCGCAGAACTGTTTTTTCTGTACGGCAGTGCCCACGGGCGAATCAAACGCTGCGCGGCCAATGAACGTTCGCCAGGTGGATGACCAGGGAAATCTTTGGTTTCTCAGTGCAAATGATAGCCACACAAACCAGCAACTGGCGCTGGATGCATCCGTTAAACTTTACTTTCAGGGATCGGCGCACTCCGACTTTCTACAACTGGACGGACGCGCGACCGTTTCAACCGATCGCGCAAAGATCAAAGAGTTATGGGAACCGATCATCAAAACCTGGTTTACAGAAGGCGAAGATGATCCCCGCATTACCGTCATCAAAGTCACGCCAACCGACGGATATTATTGGGATACCAAACATGGAAATCTGGTAGCGGGCGTCAAAATGCTAATTGGCGCGACAATCGGAAAAACACTGGATGATTCCATTGAGGGAGCATTGCAGGTGTAAAAGCTCGCTTCCGATTTCGAACTATAAATATGACCTTACCCGGCTCAGTGGCCGAAAGAACGGGCAAATAACCGATCTCCTTGCGCCGCATAAAGCAGGCCGACGATTTCATCGGTTGTCAGCCGCGGATCGGGTTCGTTTAGTCTGATTTGCCGCTGCGTTTCGCCGGTATTTAGATTGACGCCTGCCAGCCCGCGCCCACCTGCAGATTTCAACTCTGTGTAAAAGTACATGTGTTGGCCACGCACGACAGCCAGGCGTTGCCGACGCCACAGAAAACGCGAAAGTTTGTCTAGCTGAGCAGACGGATCAAGCCGGTCGAGCAATCGCTCTTCGACATCCACGTCAACGGTAATTTGTGGCGAACGGATATTCGCAATGGCTGAGCGAGTTCGTTGCGCCCGCGTCAGAATGCCGAATGGCTTCAGATTCGAAGTGACGTACCCTCGTGCGGCTCCTGCGGCGTAGTCACTAAGGTTGGGCAGGACGACGCGCGAAGCCAGGCTGGACCAGCGCAGTGAACTGAAGCCGCTGGCCAGTTGCGCTCCGCGAAAGGCTGTTGTGGCTACGCCGCCGTAGCGGAAATAAAGCGAAGCCGAACGCGCCGCAATCGCGCCGATGGTTCGCAACACGCCGCGTCCGGGCGCTTCGTGCCGTGCGCGCCAGACGGCTTGTTCGCCGCGCGCCGATTCACCAACTGCCGGAGTAAATGCTGCAATCTCGCTGCGCCCGCCGACTACGGCTTGGCCGGGTTCATTGATCAGCACGAAGGCTGCGCGTTCGATACGGTGTTTGATGCGGGCGTGGAGTTTGCCTGTCGCCGCGTCAATCGCGATCAATTCGTCGCGGTCAGCGGCAAGCACGGTCGAAGCATCTGGCAAGGCCAGGTTGGTGATGCCTTTGTCCGCACCTTTCCAGCGCCACAGGGTTTTGCCCGTCGCCGGATCAATCGCGCTGACGCCATACGGTCCGCGTTCGGTAAGATCGCCATCTTTCAGCCGTGTGAACTGTCCTCCGGTTCTCACAAGAAGCTGATTGTTTGTCAGGATCAATTCCGGCGTCAAACCTAAATCCTTCGCTTCCCAAACTTCACGACCTGTTGAGCGCGAAATGGCGCGCAGGCGGCCACGCCCCGAAACATATATGTTTTGTTCATCCGCGACCGGATCGGCTTCAGTCAGCGCCAAGCCGTCTTCGTTGACGCGGAACTTTTCGCGGATGCGCTCTTTGCCGGTGCGTGCGTCCAGTGAAGTGACACCTTCGTAAAACAGATACAGTCGTCCATCCAGAAACAGTGGCGCGCGGTAATTGTCCAGCGTATAAACCGTCTCTCGTTCATTGTCTTCATCGCTAAACCAACGCGTTGGCATCATCTCGACCTCGCTGTCGAGTTCGTGACGCCAAAGCTCATCGCCGCTGGACAGGCTGAGCAAATGAACGGTTGGGCGGCGTTTGAACCCTTCACGTGGGTTGTCTTTGGCGTCACGCGCCAGCACGACAGCGACCCATTCGTTCGGCAAATCCACGGCAAGCTGCATCACGCTGCCTTTCAACTTGTCGCTTTGCCAGATCGGTTTGCCGGTCATCAGGTCAACAGCTTCCAGCCGCGCGCGTTTGTCTTTTTCCAGGTTCAACAGCAACAGGTCGGTGCCGATGATTGGCGCGACGTCGGTTGCATCCAAGCGCAAGTTTTTGCGCCGCCACATGATTTCGCCGCCTTCACCATCTACGGCGTACAGCGATTTTTCGGTGCCGATGACCAGCGCGCCCAGTTCGGTGGTTTGGTAAAACTGGATTTTGCCGTCCAGTTTTATTGACCAATCGGATGACGCAGCTTCGCTGACATTCTTAGCCGACAGGCAAAAGAGCGCAAAGATCGTCAGGGTTGAAACAAAGAATGCGCGGAACCGGCGGGCCGATGCGGTGCTGGTTTTTGGGTACATCTCTCGTCGTCCTTCGGGGAAGGGTTGGCTAAAAGGGGGAATTCGCGTTCAACGCCGAAAATCCTATCTGGAAATTTTGCGGTTTTCTACTCGTGCCGCAGCGCCGTCATCGGATCAACCTTTGCCGCCCGGCGAGCAGGCAAGTAACAGGCCAGCAACGCGACAAACATCAGCACCAGTGCGACTGCCGCGAAAGTCAGCGGGTCCGTCGCTTTGACGCCGTATAGCAAAGAAGTCATCGCACGGGCAGCGGCGATAGCCCCGATAATGCCGGCAGCGATTCCGATCAGCGTAACCGTCCCCCCTTGTTTCAGAATCAGTCGAATAACATCCGAACGTTGCGCACCCAAAGCCATGCGGATGCCGACTTCGCGTGTGCGCTCCGACACGGCGTACGCCATCACACCATAGACTCCCGTGGTTGCCAGCAATAACGCCGCTGCTGCAAAGACGGCCAACAGCAGCATGCTGAAACGGCGAGGCGCGACAGAAGCGGAAACGACTTCATTCATTGTGCTGATTTTGGTGACCGGTTGGGCCGGATCAATCGCGCTGGCTTCCCGGCGAATGGATGCAGTCAGCGCGGCGGCGGCGAGTTTGGTGCGAACGAACACCGTCATTGTTCTGGCGGGAGATTGTGACTGTGGCCGGAACCAATCCGGTTTGGCTTCAGAATCCAGACCGCGATGCGGAATGTCGCGAACAATGCCTACGACCGCCGCCCAATCGCCAGGCGCACGCGGTCCGCCCAGCTTGATCTTTTGACCCAGAGCGGATGTCAGTTCTTGCGGCCAAAACGTTTTCGCCATGGTTTCGTTGATGATAGCAACGGGCGTGGCTTCCGCGGTGTCCTGGTCGTTGAATTCGCGGCCAGCCAGCATGCCGATTCCCAGGGAGCGGAAAAAGTTCGGGCTGATGGCTTGGCGACCGGCGACGGTCAGGCGGTTCATATCCAGCGGACGGCCTTCAATGCTGAAAGGATCGTCAACGGCGGCACCGCTCAATGGAACAATGGAACTTGCTCCGGCGGCTTCGATCCCAGGCAGTGCCGAAACTTTGCTGAGCAATTGATTGTAGAAAGCGGCGATCTGAACCGGTTCGGCATATTTCGTTGCCGGAAGCGAAACTTCCGCCGTCAACACCTGATTCGGATTCAAACCGGGATTGTAGCTAAGCAACCGGACAAAGCTGTTGATGGCCAATCCGGCGCAAACCATCACCACCATCGTCAGCGCAATTTCGGCGGCGACCAGAACTTGCCGAAGCTGAAACCGGCGTCCACCCATTAGATTCGCGCTGGTGTCTTTTAGCGTTTGCGGCAAATTGGGCCGCGACGCTTGCAGCGCGGGAATCAATCCGAACAACAATCCGGTCAACAACGAAACAAGCGCAGTGAAGGCGAGCACGCGGCCATCCAGATTGATTTCGCTGACGCGCGGCAAACTCGCCGGGTTGAGTTTTACCAGCGCGGCAATTCCCCAGCTCGCCAGCAACAATCCCGCTGCTGCGCCGGTGACTGCCAACAGCAAGCTTTCCGTCAGTAATTGGCGAATCACTCGCCATCGGCTGGCCCCCAGCGCCAATCGGACGGCAATTTCTTTTTGCCGAACGACGGCACGCGCCAACAGCAAATTGGCGACGTTGGTGCAAGCGATCAGCAGCACCAAGCCAACAATCGCCAGCAGCCACAGCAACGATTGGCGGCTTTTTCCGACGACGATTTCCTGCAACGGTTCGACAGTGATTCGCCATCCACCGTCGGCATTGTTGGGGCCGCGATACCCTGGATATTGCTGTTCGAAGCTTTGTGCCAACGAATCCATCTGTGAGCGCGCTTGGTCAAGTGCAATGCCTGGTTTCAATCTGGCGACTACTTTGTGTTCCCAGCGTCCGCTTCTTTGGGCAATTTGCTCGGATGGAAACGTCAGCGGAACAAACAAATCGGCGGGTTCCGCAAAAGGAAAACTGCGATGGGGAAATTGAAATTCGGCAGGCAATACACCGATGACGGTTCGGCTTTGCCCGTCCAGCGTGACGGTTTGGCCGATCAGGTTTTGGTTGCCGCCAAAATGCTGTTGCCAGAATCTGTGACTTAGCACCACAACTTGATCACGCCCGGCTTGTTCATAGTCGGCGGTGAAAAGTTGCCCGACAGCGGCGCGCGCGCCAAGCATCGGAAATAAACTGGCTGTCACCCTGGCCGCCGCGACTTGCTGCGGATCGCCGTTTCCAGCAGTGAAGCTGAAAGCCGCGTTGTTGAACGCAGCGGTTTCGGCGAACACATCCTGCTTTCGATAATCGTCGTATTCGGCTGGTTTTGCGCCCAGGCGTTCCATTCCCAGATTCAGAAAATTGCCCCAGACCATCACCAATCCGTCAGCGTCGCGGTACGCCAAGGGGCGCAGCAGCACGGCATTGACCACACTGAACACTGCCGAATTCGCGCCAATGCCTAAAGCCAGCGCGACAATCGCTGCCAGCGTAAACGTCCGCTGCCGCAGCAGCATTCGCACACCGAATCGCAGGTCTTGAAACATTTGATTCTCCGAAATGAGTGGTTTGGAAAGCCTTGCTTTGACATCAAGGCTTCTGGAAATGTTCCCGACTGAAGCTGAGGCAATCAGATTTTCAATTATAGGTATGGGAACCGCTTGCTAACACGCGCGGTACTGTACCGCGCGCGTTAGCAAGCGGCGGCGCGATTCGCCGTATACCGAAGTGCAAATTGATGTAAATAGCCTGCGAATTATTCGTGCCGGAGCGCGCGAAGCGGATCAACTTTGGTCGCGCGCCGCGCCGGAATCCAGCACGCCAGCAGCGTTACCGCCGTTAACAGCAACGCCACCGCAGCAAACGTCAACGGATCGTTGGGGCTGACGCCAAACAAAAAAGTTTTCATCAGTCTGGTCAATCCAAACGAAGCCAATGCACCCAAGGCGACCCCGGCCAACGCCAGCGCCAACCCGTGTCGCAAAATCAGTTTGATGACATCAACGCTGCGCGCTCCCAGCGCGATGCGAATGCCAAGTTCGTGCGTGCGTTGCGCGACGGAATAAGACACGACGCCGTAAATTCCCACGCTGGCCAGCAACAATCCCAGGCCCGCAAACAATCCGACCAGCAGCATGTTGAAGCGCTGTTGCGCGACGGATTTTGCGGCGATTTCTTCCATCGAAGCGACTTGCGACATGGCAACAGTTGGATCAATGGCCGCCAGTTCGCGTTTGATGGATTCGACAAAACTGCGTGGTGCAGCCGTCGTGCGAACCGTGAAATAGGCAGGTGTGAATGTGCGAACGGTCGCCATCAATTTGTCGGGGAATTGCGGAATCGGCGCAAACACCGTCGGCAGCGCGGGGCTGTCCAGGCCCATTTGCTTCACATCTGCCGCCACGCCGACAACCTGACGGGCTTGATCGCCGGTGCCGCGTCCGATGGAAAGTTGGCGGGCAAACGGGTTTTGGCCTTCATAAAATCGGCGCACAAACGCTTCATTGACGATGGCGACGGGCTGCGAGGTCGCGTTGTCGGCTTCGGTGAAAGCGCGGCCCTGCGGCACCGCAATTTTCATCACACGGAAATACTCCGGCGACACCATGCGGACCTGCACGCTTTGGATTTTGTCAGGCTGATCGGAAAAGATGACAGGCATGTTGAACTGCCAGTTCAGCGGCAGTTTGTTGATGACCGCTGCTGTCTCGACGCCGGGCAAGCTGCGAATGCGTTCCAGTGCGTCACGATAAAACGCAGCCGACTCTTGGGTGGTGTCGTAGCGCGGACCGTCCAACACGGCTTGAAACGTCAGAACATTGCGAGGCTCAAAGCCCGGCTCGACGCCCATCAGATTGCTGAACGTGCGGGCCAATAATCCAGCGCCAATCAGCAGTACCAGCGAAAGCGCGACTTCGGTGACAACCAGCACGCCGCGCAACCGATTGCGTGGAGCGCTGCCTTTGTTGCCGCCTTCTTTCAGGGCGGAATTCACGTCAACACGTCTGGCCTGCCATGCCGGAGCCAGCCCGAACAGTAAACCTGTTCCCGTGGCTGCACCAAAGGCGAACAACAGCACGCGCCAATCCATTTTGATTTCAATCAATTCGCCGGGCAGCAAACCCTCAGGCAAGACGGAAACCAGTAAGTCAGTACCCCAAATGGCTAGCAACGCGCCAGCCGCACCGCCGATGAACGCCAACAACAAACCTTCAACGACCAGTTGTCGAACGATTCGCCCGTTGCCTGCGCCTAAGGCCAGCCGAACGGCGATTTCGCGTTGCCTGGCCGAAGCGCGAACGAGTTGCAAATTGGCAACGTTGGCGCACGCAATCAGCAGCAATAAACCGACCGCTGCCATCAACATCCATAAATATTGTTTCAGCGGAGCGGTGAACATTTCCTGGTACGGTCGAGCGGCGATGCTTTCACCTTCGCGCATGTGATTTGGATAAGCGGCCCGGAATTTGTCTGCGGTCAATTGCAGTTCAGCGCGCGCCTGTTCGATGGTAACGCCGGGCTTCAATCGGCCCACCACTTCGGCGTTTGGATCAATGTTGGCTCCGGCACGTGCCTGCATCGGCAGGTACAAATCCGCGCCAGCGCCGAAGCGAAAATCGGCAGGCATGATTCCGACAACGGTCACAAGCTGATCGTTGAACAAAACGGTCTGGCCGATTAAATCCTGCCGTCCGCCAAACCGCCGTTGCCACAATCCGTCGCTCAAAATCGCCACGCGCTCTCCGCCCGGAGTGTCTTCGGCTTTTGTGAAGGCACGCCCCAACGCCGGAGCAACGCCGAAGACATGGAAAAAATCTTCCGAAACGCGCAAGCCGCTGACAAACTCGGCCTCGTTGCCGCCGGACAGATTGCCGCGCGCGCCGCCGAAACTTGAATAACAAGCCATCGCTTCAAACGACTGGCTTTGTTCGCGCCAGAACATGAATTTTGGCTCGCCTGTTCCGTTGGGGCCACCGCCGCGAAACGATTGCCCGATGAAGACCAACCGCTCGGCTTCCGGGAAGGGCAGGGAACGGAACATCACCGCATTGACCACGCTGAAGATTGCTGTGTTTGCGCCAATGCCAAGCGCAAGCGTCAAGAGCGCAACCAGAGTAAAACTGCGCTGTTTCACCAGCATGCGGATGCCGTAGCGAATGTCCTGAATCAAAGCTGACATAAGTTTTTCTCCTGTTGTAGTTGGTTGTGCGGCTAACCAGTCTGTAGGCGCTGGCCGTTCGACAAGGCTCAATTCACATTCCAGCAATCGCCAGTCGTAAGTTTTCATCGCGCGAATTTCGGCATCCACAAGCGACAATC
>CAYLJQ010000174.1:0-11199 GCA_964383955.1 uncultured Heliomicrobium sp.
GGAAAAGCCCTTGTCGCCAGCAAAACTGGCCCAGGCCCCGAAGCTATTGAAGACGGCGTTTCCGGCTTGCTCTGCGATCCTCATAACCCGGACTCCATCGCTGAAAAACTCATTTTGTTATTACAAAACCCAACCTTGCGCCGCAATCTTGGACTTCAGGCAAGACAACGAGCCGTGAATCTGTTTTCCGTGGAAACATTGGTCAGCCGCAACCAGGAATTTTATGCCCGGTGTGCAGCAAGCGCCGAGAAGTAGCCATCTCTATCGTTCCAATTCTATTCAAATGAAACTCGGCGTCGCGACAACCTGCCAGCACATTTTTCATGAAGGTCAATGGTGGACCTATGAACCGTTCGTGCTGGAAATGAACGTATGGCACGAACTTTTTGATGAATTGATCGTCGTTGCCCCGCTTGATCAAGGCCCGCCACCGAAATTCTGGGCGCCCTACAAACGATCAACCGGCATCAAAGTCATTCCTTATCGCCGCGACAAAGGCCGTGGAATGAATCAGGAAGCAACCAAGCCATGGGAAATTCCGCAAATGCTGTATGCGACCACCAAAGCAGCCTTGCTATGCGACGCGTTCCATTTGCGTTCGCCAGCCAGCATTTCCCTGCTGGCGTCCCTGGTGTTGCCACTGTTGCAACGCCGCCGTTGCGCCAAATTTGCAGGCCAGTGGACGGGTTATCCCGGCGAACCGCGCACAGTGCGCTGGCAACGCGAAATCCTGAAATCGAATTGGTGGCAAGCGCCGGTCACTGTTTACGGCGAATGGCCCAATCAACCGCCGCACGTCATTCCCTTTTTCACATCGGTGCTGAACGCGCAGCAATCAGCGCGCGCAAAAGCCGCAGCCGAAAACAGACGCGCCGCCAATCTGTCGACCAGAAACCTGCGCGTGCTTTTTGTCGGCAGATTGTCCAAGTCCAAGAACGTTCATTCCATCATCGAAGCCATCGCAGCACTGAAAGCCGATGGCGTTATTGTGGAATGCGATATTGTCGGTGACGGCCCGGAATGGGAAACCTTGCAGCGGCGCGTTACGGAATCAAAACTTGAACAACAAGTGCGCTTTGCGGGCGGCGTGGAATTTGACCAGGTGCTGGATTTTTACGAACGCGCCGATGCGCTGATCTTGATTTCAGAAACCGAAGGCTGGCCAAAAGCAATTGCCGAAGCCATGGCGTTTGGCCAGGTGTGCATTGGTTCGGATCGCGGCCTGGTTCCCTGGATGCTGGGAGTGGGAACGACAAAACCGCGCGGTTTGGTCATTCAACCGGGTGACACCAAAGCCTTGGCTGAAACCTTGCGGCAAATTATCCGTCAGCCGCTTGAGCATTTTGAAATGGGCAAGGACGCCGCAGCCTGGAGCGGAAATTACTCGCTTGAAGGGTTGCGGGAAGCTCTGCGCGATTTGCTCAGCAAACACTGGCAAATGCCACTTGGCGATGAACTGAAGTGAGATTTTCTGAACGCTTGAAACACTATTCGTCCTCTTCCTCATCGCCCAGATCGTTTGTCTTGCTGGTCGCGTTTTGTTCGCTGGCGGCCTTGCTGACTTTCTGGCGATTTGTTCCTGCCGGTCCGGCAGCCAACGAAAACTCCGATTACCTGAATTATTACGAACCCGTTGCGCAAAATTTGGCGGCGGGCAAAGGCTTGGTTACAAACAGCGGCTTGCCTGGAACGCATTATCCGCCAGGCTATCCATTGCTGTTGGCGACGGCGTTCAAACTTGCAGCCTGGTTTTCGCTTTCGCCCGAAACGGCTAATTGGGGCTTAACACTGATCAGTCATTTGTTTGCTGCGGTGTTCATTTTCCTGCTCGCCCAAAAGTTGTGGGGAAACATCGGCGGATTTGTCGCTGCACTTGCGTGGATCAGCTATCCGCCGATTCTGTGGCTGTCCAAACAACCCAGCAGCGAAATTCCCTTCATGGCCGTTTTTTATGGAAGTGTCTGCTTGCTGTGGTCGGCTTATTGGCGGCAAGCGAGATGGCATTTTTATGTGCTGGCCGGATTCCTGGGGGGAATCGCAGCGCTAATTCGTCCCATTGGACTTGGCGCAATGGTGATGATGGGATTGGGATTGTTGCTGGCCACACGCGGCCAGAATTTACGGATGCGGCTGGCGCTGGTTTGCTTGCTGCTGTTGGGGAACCTGTTGGCGATTTTTCCCTGGCAGGTTTGGGTGTACGCGCGCACCGGCAAAGTCGTGTTACTGAGCGGCAATCTGGTTCCCAGCATTCGTGACGGGCTGCGGTTCGCCGTCAATTTGAAAAAATACCGCCAAGCCGTGTCTGTCCCCGAAGACGTGCGCGAGATGATGCAGAGAATTGACGGGCGTTTTGACGAGATGGTTTCCCTGCCGAGCGTGGCCAAAGTGGTGCGCGACGAAGCCAGTCCACAGCCAATGGCCTTGGTCAAATTGCTGCTGATCAAAGCCGCCCGCAGTTGGTATGCCACCGACAGCGGTCGCCGCGAAGGCCTGATTCTGTTGCTTCAAATTGTCTACCTGGGTTTGGTCGCCGTCGGCGGCTGGCGCGCATGGAAAGCCGGCGGACAATCGCGGCAGTTGTTTTTTGGCATTGCCCTGACGCTGCTTTATTTCTGGGGAATGACAATTCTGACGCTTTCGATCTTGCGGTATTTGACACCAATCATCGGCTTATCGTTCGCGCTGTTGCCTGGCGTGTTCAAGTTTAATGCTGCTGGCAGAGCGCGCGAATTGAATCAGCCGCTTGCAAACGACCCGCTTCCTAACGGTCGCGGTACCGGCCTAACCACTGGCGTGATGCACATCACAGACACGCTGGACAGCGGCGGAGCCGAGCGAATGGCCGTTAATCTGGTCAATCATCTGCCGCGTGACCGATACAAGGCTTACCTCTGCACCACACGCAGCGACGGAGCGTTGGCGGATTCAGTGGCCACGGATGTAGAACGTTTGCGGCTGGAACGGCGCGGACGGTTTGATCTGAAAGCGATCCTGCGGCTGAAAGAATTCATTGCCAAACACGACATTCGCTTGCTGCACGCACATAACACGTCGCTTTTCGTTGCCCTTGCAGCAGCGGTTTTCCCGCCGCGTCCCGCAGTAATCTGGCATCACCACACGGGCCGATTTGCCATGGAAGACAGGGCCGCGCGTATTTACCGTCTGGTCGCCCGGCAAATCAGCGGCGTCATCGTCGTTAATCAGGATTTAGCCGAATGGACAAAGCGTCGCGTGGGCGTATCAGCCGACCAAGTTCGCTATATCCCCAATTTTGTCAGTGAAAGCGCAACACAGCCGCCCATCGAATTGCCAGGCAAATCAGGAAGGCGAATTGTTTGTGTTGCCAACATTCATCCCGACAAAGACCATTCAACACTGTTTCGCGCGATGAAGCTGGTTGTTGAACAGGTTCCCGACGCTCACTTGATTCTGGCGGGCGAAGCCCGCGACGCGAATTACCTGAAAACTGTGACTTCTGAAATGGTCAGGCTGGGGTTGATCAACAATGTCAGCTTGCTGGGACAACAAAAAAATATCCCGCAACTGCTCAGCGCGTGCGATATTGGCGTGCTGAGTTCGGCTTCGGAAGGATTGCCGATGGCGCTGCTGGAATACGGCATCGCCGGATTGCCAGTCGTCGCAACCGAAGTCGGCCAATGCGCTGAAGTTCTGGATTTCGGCAAAGCCGGAATCACGGTTCCGCCTGCCGAACCTGACCAACTGGCCGATGCCTTGATTACGTTGCTGCAATCGGCTGAGCGACGACGCGAACTTGGCGATACGCTGCACAAACGGGTGCTTGCGAAATATAGTTCACATGCCGTTATCACTGAAGTTTGCCGAATGTATGAAGAAGTGTTACATCGTGCCCGTGCCCGCAATCGGTAGGAGCATTACATGATAGATCGAACTTTCGTCACGCCGTTGAATCCCAACCTGTCTGGCAGTCGCCCGCAAGCCCGACAAATGCAGCAACAGTTGATTCGGGTCCTGGGGCTTCCTGATTCCAAAATCATTCCGGCGCTGTTGGTGTTGCATGCCTTGCTTGGGCCGCTGATGCTGATTTCTCCTGCCGTTGCGATTCTGCACATGGGCGTCCTGACATTGTTTGGAATCTGGTGGTCGGCGCTTTCGCCCAGAACTGAAAACGTCACCTGGATTTGCGCGTACATTGTCGGCGCTGAAGTTTTGTGGCGAATGGTTGGCACCTCCTTCTTCTGGGAGTTCGGCAAATACAGCATCATTGGTTTTTTACTTCTGACAATGATTCGAACGGGAAAACTAAGCGGCGCGTTCATGCCGTTTCTTTTCTTCGCATTGCTGCTGCCGTCCAGCATTTTGCCAACCGCCAATATGGACTCCGAAGAGTTAAGGAAACAAATCAGCTTCAACTTGTCAGGCCCGCTGGCATTGGCCGTCTGCACCTGGTTTTTCTGGCAAGTCACTTTTTCAGCCGACCAGTTGCAGCGAATGTTTCTGGCATTGATCTGTCCCATTGTTTCCATCGCTTCGATTGCCTTGTTCGGCATTCTGGCCAATGCAAAGCTCAGTTTTAACAACAGTTCGAACTTTGCGACCAGCGGCGGGTACGGCCCCAACCAGGTTTCAGCCGTTTTGGGATTGGGCGCGCTGGCAGCTTTTTTATGGCTGTTCAATAAAAACGTATCGCGTTCGTTGAAAATCACCTTGCTGGTAACGGCCCTATTTCTGCTGGCGCAAAGCGCGTTGACATTTTCGCGCGGCGGATTGTATGCGGCTGGCGCAGCCGCAATTCTGGCTTCGCTGTATTTGATTCGTGATCGCCGCTTGCGCGCGCAATTCGCGCTTGGCGCTGTCGCAGCCTTTGTCGTCGTGAATTTTTTAGTGCTGCCGCAGTTGGACCAATTCACAACCGGCGCGCTTTCCAAACGATTCAGCGACACGCGAATGTCCGGGCGCGACCGCATCATCATGGACGACCTGGAAGTGTTTAACGAACACATGCTCTTTGGCGTGGGCCCTGGCCAGGCCAGACTATTCCGCCAGGGACACAACAAAGCCGCCGCACACACAGAATTTTCGCGTTTGTTGGCCGAACACGGCGTGTTCGGATTGGCAGCGTTATTGTTGATGCTGGGACTGGCCTGGCGGCACTTCCGGCGCGCGCAAACGCCCCAGGCCAAAGCCATTGTCGTGGCACTGACCGTCTGGAGCTTTCTAAGCATGGCTTCTGTCGCCATGCGAACTGTTGCGCCCGCGTTTTTATTTGGGTTGAGCGCTGCAATGTTTGTCTTCGTTGAAGATCATCCACAACAACCTAGAATTGAGCACTAACCATTTTCCATTTTGGATTTTTCAATTTTCATTTGTCATTGCGCCTGTGAAAAGCGGAAGAATGACAATCGAGGAATTGAAACTGACAAATGGAAAATTGATGTGATTCAAAACGGATTCTCTCTTGCCAGATCAATTGCCTCGTCTGTTAATGGTGTCCACCTTTCTTTCGCACAAAGACGGCAGCCATTCTGTCGCCGAAGACCTGGCCAATCGGTTGCGCACCGAAGCGGAAGCAATCCTCTGCGTTTCGTCACAACGCTCCGGCCTGATGCGCAGCCTGGATATACTGGCAACTTCATTGTTAAAGCGGCGAGATTACGACGTCGCGATTGTCGGCCTTTACAGCGGGCGCGCTTTCTTGTGGGGGGAAGCCGTTTCTTGGTTGCTGGAAAAGCTTGGCCGCCCGTTCGTGATTTCCCTGCACGGAGGCGCGTTGCCGGAATTTGCCAAACAACATCCGCAGCGCATGGCCAATACGCTCAACAAAGCGGCGGCGGTGACGGCTCCGTCGCGCTATCTGGCGGAGTTGATGCGGCCTTACTGCGACGACATTCAATTGCTGCCGAACCCCATTGAATTGCGACGGTATGAATTTCGATTACGCTCTCAGGCACAGCCCAAATTGATATGGCTGCGCTCCTTTCATCAGATTTACAACCCGGCGTTGGCGGTCAAAGTCGCCGCCAGGCTGCGCGAAGAATTTCCCGAACTTAGTTTGACGATGATTGGCCCGGACAAAGGCGACGGCAGTTGGCAGCGAACAGAGCAAGCGGCAAAACTTCTTTTTTCTATAACGAAGAACCACGAAGAAAACACGAAGAAAACACAAGATGGTTCTTTTCCTCTTCGTGACGCTTCGTGTGACTTCGTGGATGAACCGGTACTGTTTCCCGGCGGCATCGCCAATTCCGAAGTTCCGCAATGGTTGAATCGCGGCGACATTTTCATCAACACGACCAACGTGGATAACACGCCGGTCAGCGTGATCGAAGCGATGGCTTGCGGCTTGCTGGTTGTCAGCACAAATGTCGGCGGTTTGCCTTATCTGCTGGAAGATGGTGAAGACGCGTTGCTGGTTCCGCCGAATGATCCGGAAGCAATGGCCGCAGCCGTTCGTAGAGTTTTGACCGAATCGGGATTGGCCGAACGGCTTTCGCGCAATGCTCAGCGAAAAGCCGAAAGCTTCGACTGGTCAAACGTATTGCCGATGTGGAGAGATTTGCTTGGGAAGATTCGATAGCGTTTATGCCAAATTGCCGGTCTGGGCGCAGCACGCTGCTGTCAGCGGCTTTGGGCTGTATTGGTACTGGCAACGGTTTGGTGGCGATTATCAAAACTCGCTCCGGGATTTTTTGGCGCGTGACCGGTTCAGCCACGACGAATGGCAGGCTTGGCAGCAAGCGAAGCTGAAAGAATTGCTCAGTGCGGCGGCGGTACATGTCCCTTTCTACCGCGATTCCTGGAACGAAGCCGAAAAGAAAGCCGCGCGCGCCGGGCAGTTACAGGATTTGCCGCTGCTGGAAAAAGATCCGATTCGCGCCAATCCGCATGACTTCCTGCGACAAGACCTGAACATCCAAAAGCCCCTGACATTTTTCACCAGCGGTTCTACTGGGACGCCCATCACCAGTTTGTGGACGGCGGCGGAACTAAGGGCTTCAATGGCAGTTCGCGAAGCGCGTTCGGCGCAATGGGCTGGCGTTTCGTTCACGGTTCCGCGCGCAACATTTTCCGGGCGGATGGTGGAACCCGATCCCTTGAGCCAAGGGCCGTTTTACCGATTCAATCTGGTCGAGCGGCAAGTGTACTTTTCGCCGTTTCATCTGCGGCAAGACACAGCGCGGCTTTATGTCGAAGCGCTGCGGAAGCACAAAGTTCAGTGGCTGACCGGGTACGCGGTTTCGTATTCCCTGCTGGCGAAATTCATTTTGGCGGAAAAGCTGGATGTTCCGCCGCTGAAAGCCATCATCACCACCAGCGAAAAAGTGACGCCGGAAATGCGCAGCGTGATGGAATCGGCTTTCCGCTGCCGAGTCTTTGAAGAATACAGCACTGTCGAAAATGTGCTGTTCGCCAGCGAATGTGAAGCCGGGCGATTACACGTCAGCCCGGACGTTGGCGTGGTTGAAATTTTGCGACCCGACGGCAGTTACTGCGATCCAGGCGAAGTCGGCGAAGTCGTGGCGACCAGCTTGATGCATTATTCGCAGCCGTTCATACGGTTCCGGCTGGGCGATCTGGCGGCTTGGGATGGCGAAGCCTGCGCTTGCGGGCGTGGAATGCCAATCATCAAGGAAGTCGTCGGACGAATCGAAGATGTGGTTACAGGTCCCGATGGGCGGCAACTGGTTCGCTTTCACGGCATTTTCGTCAATCAGCCGAACGTCCGCGAAGGCCAGATCATTCAGGAAGCGCTAGACCGCATTCGCGTCAAAATTGTTCCGACTCTTGAGTTTGGCGAAGCAGATGTTGCCGACATTGTCGCTCGCGTGCAGCAACGCTTGAGCGCCGAAGTTCAAGTCATCGTTGAACCAGTCGCTGAAATCCCAAGAACCAAATCCGGCAAATTCAAAGCTGTTGTATCTCTGCTTGGCAAAGATATACCCTCAGACTCTAATGGATAAGCCCCAAGAACTTCCTTTCGTCACAGTTGTCATGCCCGTCCGCAATGAAGCTGGCTACATTGTTCGCAGCCTGACGGCAGTCACCGAACAGGATTATCCGGCGGAGCGCATGGAAATTATCATCGCCGACGGCATGTCGAATGATTCGACCCGGGAAATCATCAAGCTGTTTCAATCGCGGTTTGCCAATATCCGGCTGATAGATAATCCCGGCAAAATTGCGCCAACCGGATTGAACTGCGCGACCGAACTGGCTGAAGGCGAAATCATCGCTCGCGTGGATGGCCATTGCGAAATCGCGCCGGATTACATTCGCAATGCGGTCGGACATCTGCAAAACGAAGCGGTTGATGGAGTCGGCGGGCCAATTGAAACCATCGGCGAAACCGCGATTGCCCAGGTGATTGCCGCAGCCATGAGCTCAGCTTTTGGCGTAGGCGGTTCGGCGTTCCGCACGGTCAAAGGCAAAACAATGCTGGCCGACACAATCGCCTTTCCGGTTTACACGAAAGAGATTATCCAGCGTGCCGGAGGGTACGACGAAGAACTCATTCGCAATCAAGACGACGAATACAACTACCGGCTAAGGAAGCTGGGCGCAAAATTGTTGCTGGCGGCTGACGTGCGGTCGAAGTATTACAGCCGGGGCACGATGAAAAAACTGTTCAAACAGTATTTCCAATACGGATTCTGGAAAGTGCGCGTGTTGCAAAAACATCCGCGCCAGATGTCGTTGCGACAGTTCATTCCTCCGGCTTTTGTCGCATCTCTTTTCGGCTCTATTGTTTTAGGGCTCATTTTCTCGCCGGGTTGGTGGATTTTTGCGGGAATAATTGGTTGCTATCTCACAGTGAATTTGGTAGCTTCGGCTCGCATCCTGTTGAGTATTCGCCCCTTCCAATTTCAATTTTTTCTTTTACCGCCCGTGTTTGCCTCACTTCATTTGAGCTACGGTCTGGGTTTCCTTGTCGGGTTCGTGAAATTCGCCCCCCGATGGCGAATGAATGGATGAACCCAAGGCGCAATTTTAAGGACTCTCCCGCGATTCTAAATCCCACGCTGTGCCCCAGCGAGTATTATGGACAATCAAGTAGTACGTACGGTGCCAGCCCCCAAAGATCAATCACCAAAAGCAAACTCCAAATCGAATCCCAAGTTTCAGCGAACGGCAATCAACTCTCTGACAGTTCGCGTGTTGACTGTGTGCCTGGCAGCAATCGCAGTTGTCAATGCTCCGGCTGTGTTCGGACGGCTGATGGCAGCAGCGGCTCCGCCGCGAATAGACGTGTCCACGTCTTCGCTGTCCACGACCTCCATTGGCATTAACTGGCGACTGGTCAACGTGACCAATGTCAGCACAGTGCAGATTTTACGGTCGCTATCGCAAAACAGCGATTTTGTTCTGATCCGGTCTGCTGCGGCCAATACGTCTTCGCATACGGATGTTGGGCTATCGCCGGGCACGACCTATTTTTATCAACTCAAAGCAGTTTCCACATTCGGCGGCCAACAAGCACTTTCTGAAGTGATCACGGCCAAAACGCTTGGCGGAACGCCTTCGCCAACTGCGACGCCCACGCCCGCTCCGACGGCGACACCAACTCCAGCGCCTACTGCAACGCCGACACCAGCAAGCACCCCAACTCCAACTCCAACGCCATTGCCATCGCCAACGGCAACCCCTTTACCAACGCCGTTGCCGCCCGGAAATCTGCCGGGAATTTATGTCACGCTGAACGGTTCGCCGTCTGGCGACGGTTCCCAAGCGCGTCCGCTGGATATTGCGACTGCGCTGACATACGGCAAAAGTCCTGCCAAACCCGGAGACACGATCTGGATTCGTGGCGGAACATACAGGGCCAACGAGTTTCGCTGCTCTGTTCGTGGAACAGCATCTGCGCCAATCACAATCCGCGCTTACCCAGGCGAACGAGTGATTCTGGACGTTCCGCTGAACGCCTGGGCGGTGCTGATTCCCGAAAGCGAATGGACGAATTTCTGGGGTTTGGAACTCACCTGTTCCGATCCTGACCGTACAAAAACCCGGCCTGCCGGCGTCAACGTTTACGGTCCGAACACCAAGTTCATCAACTTGATCATTCACGACACAGGCGTTGCCGCAGGCATGTGGACTCCGGCGACAGATTCTGAAATCTACGGCTGCATCATTTACCGCAACGGCTGGCAAGCGCCGAGCGGAGATCGCGGCCACGGTCATGGCATTTACGCGCAGAACGAAACCGGCATGAAGTTCATGACCGACAACATCGTGTTCAATCAGTACGGCTACGGCATTCACGCGTATACAGAGAATGGCGCGATCAAGGGTTTTCACATTGAAGGCAATACGATCTTCGGCAATGGCTCGCCTGCGTATCCTTCTACCAGCGATTTCAACAACATTCTCATCGGCGGATTGAAGCCATCGGAACGTGTCGAAATCATCAACAATTACCTTTACCACCCGCTGAGCCTGCAAAACACAACAAACTTGGGATTGTACTATTCAGCCAAAAACAGCAAAGACGTTGTGCTGCGCGACAATTACATGGCTGGCGGATCGGTTGTCAGTTGGATTCAGGAATGGGAATCCGTCATCGCCACCGGCAACACGATGATTGGCACGCAAAATCTGGTGACGCTGGGATTGCCGTCCGGTTTCCCAAGTTCAGCCTACAACTGGAATAACAATACGTATTTGGCGGCAACCAGTGCGGCCAATCCCACTCCGTTTTTGTATAGCGGCGGTGTTGGCTTCACGCCATATACCTTCAACGCCTGGAAACAAACCAATGGTTTCGATTCCGCCAGCCAATTCTCCATCAAAACAAATGGTCAGCCCAGTGGCGTCAAAACCTTTGTCCGCCCCAATCGTTACGAAGCTGGCCGAGCCAACATCACGATTTTTAACTGGGATAAAAACGCGACCGTAGATGTTGACCTGTCCGGCGTGCTCGCCCAAGGAGCACGGTACGAAGTCCGCAACGTCAACAATTTCTTTGGCGCTCCGGTCGCAACCGGAACGTTCAATGGCCAACCGGTTCGCGTCGCAATGCCCACGACAGACCCCGGACCGGTTTTCGGCGCGTTCGTAGTGTTAACCGTTTCCTCTTCTGCTGCCCCTGCCCCAACCCCTACCCCGACTCCCACTCCCAAACCGACTCCTACTCCCAGACCACCATAAACTCCGACACCAACCCCGAATCCAGTTCCAACTCCAATACCGACACCGACACCGACTCCGACACCCACACCAGCG
>CAYLJQ010000175.1:0-11197 GCA_964383955.1 uncultured Heliomicrobium sp.
CCCCATTTCTTCCCAATGTTGGAGATTGCAGTCTTTGTATTTACCACGCTGATATTCGTCGGAGTCTGCGCATTTATGTTGGCGCTAGGGATTTCCGATTCAATTGGGAAGAAATGGGGCAATACATCCTCTGGCTTTATCCCGACCAGGAATGAGAGCCGGAGTCGCGCTTGGTAGCGCCAACGCTATGAAGGTTGAGTTGCCCTTGAAGAATAGTCATTCGCAAAGGGCGAGTTATGAGTAAGTCACAAAATGACAATCCGTTCGCGTTTGAAGTTTGCCTGCAATGCCAGGCTGTCATTCACGAACACGATCGGTTTTGCCGCCATTGCGGCATTGATCTTGGCGAACCTGCGGAAAAACTGGCCACGGCCAATTTGCGAATTCGCCAAATAACAACAGGGTTGCGCAACGGTTCGTCGGCTTATGCAACCGTGCCGTTTGCGGGTCTGGATGGACGCCGCCCGATTTCGGGGCCGCTGGTCAAACTGATGACAACGGAATTGATAAAGCCGAATCGCAACCAGTTTGCGCTACGCGCAATGCTCGTTCTGATCGCGTTTCCGATCTGGCTGATGATGGTTCTGATTTCGCCGTTGGACGCTTACGCAGCGGTGAAAGCCATCGCCAGACGGGTTTGAGAGACCGTTATGCTGAGAATCACGATTCACAACGAAGCAACAACAACACGATTCATCGTCGAAGGAAAACTGGCGGGACCGTCAGTGGAAGAGTTGAAAACGTGTTGGCACAGGGTGGCAAGCGCGGGCGCAAATCTGCCATTGCTGGTGGATTTATCGGCAACGACCCTGATTGATTCCGAAGGAAAAGCCCTGCTGACCGAAATGCACGGCCAGGGCGTGCGGCTGGCGGCGGTGGGTTTGATGACACAAGCAATCATAGAGGAAATCACACGTTGAACAACGACAAACCAGGAGGGAACGATATGACGACACGAATGATTCAATTGGTTCTGCTGGCGGCTTTGCTGCTTTGCCCGGGGCTAGTTTGCGCCCAGCAAGCTTCGACGGAAGTTTTAACGCTGGAGCAGGCGATTGAGCTGGCTCTGCGCGACAACCGACAAGTCAAAAATGCCGCATTGGAACTAAGCAAATCCGAAGACAGGCTGGCTGCTGCTCGGACTTATCGGTTGCCGGAATTCAAATTTACCGCGCTTGGCTCGCAGTTGCTGAACAAGATTGATTACACATTCGAACGGGGCGTGTTCGGCGATTACCCCGGCATTGGGCCGCTTCCATCCACCGATACAGTGATCAGCACGGCTCGGCGTCCGACTTTCGTGATGGTGGGCCAGGTCAATCAGCCGATTTCGCAGCTTTATCGCATCGGCCTGAACCTGAAACAACTCAATGCGGGGCGCGAAATCGCCCGCCAGGAAGTCAGAGCGCAGCAGCAAGTCGTCATCAATGACATCAAACAAGCTTATTACGCAATTCTACAAACGCAGAGCGCGCTGAACACGATGGCAGAAACGATCCGGCTGTACCGCGAACTCGACCGCGTGACCGGCGAATACATCGTCCAGCAAGTGGCGCTGAAATCCGAAGGATTGGAAGTCAAAACCCGGCTGGCGAAATCCGAATACGACGCGCAGGAATTGACGGATCAACTGGCATCGCAAAAGGAAAAGCTCAATCAACTGATGGGGCGCGACATCCAGACTGGATTCACAGTCAGCCCGGCTCCGGCGTTCAGCCGCTACGAAGTTGACGTGGTCGCCGCTCGCGCAAAGGCAATTGAAAACCGGCCTGAAATCCAGGAAGCGCGCTTGAAGATCAAACAGGCGCAATACGACAAGAAGATCAAAAAGTCGGAATACATACCCGATGTCAGTCTGAGCTTCAGTTACGTTTCACCGCAGAACATCAATTTCGCGCCGCGCCAGATTTCCACCTTCGGCATCACGCTCAGTTGGGAACCGTTCGATTGGGGACGCAAAAAACGCGAGCTTGCCGAAAAGGGTCGCAGCATTGAACAGGCGGAACAGGCCGCGCGCGAAACCGAAAGCTCTGTGCTGATGGAAGTCAACAGCAAGTTCCGCAAGCTGCAACAAACACATCAACTGCTGGCCATTGGCCGCCTGGCCGAAGAAACAGCGACGGAACAAGTGCGCGTCGCTTCGAACCGCTACACGATGCAGGCCGCGTTGTTGAAAGATGTTTTGAACGCGCAGAACTCGCTGGCCGAAGCAAATCACCAATATCAACAGGCGCTGCTGTCCTTTTGGGCCGCCAGAGCCGATTTCGAGAAAGCAATCGGAGGGGAACAATGAGAACGAATTTCGCGAAAACGAATTTTGCACTGATGCTCGGCGCGCTGTTTTGCGCCACTTTCTTAACGGGTTGCCGCGAGAAAACGGCAACGGCGGAATCTGCGCCCGTTTCCGTCAAAGTCAAAGCTGTGGAACAAAACTCCGTCAGCAATGGCGTGCGGTATTCAGCGGTGATCATGCCGCATTCGCAAGTGGAACTGGCCTTTAAGGTCGGCGGTTACGTCGAAGCAATTCAGCAGGTGCGCGGCGTTGATGGCCGGATGCGCGATGTGCAGGATGGCGACATTGTGGCCAAAGGTGCTGTGCTGGCGCGGTTGCGCCAAAGCGATTACGCCGTCCGCGTCAATCAAGCCGAAGCGCAATCTGCCGAGGCAAAATCCGGGCTGGATTCGGGACAGTCGCAGTTCGCCGATGCGCAAGCCGCCGTCGCTTCCAGCAAGGCGCAATTGGCGGAAGCTGAAGCCGCGTTTGGGAAAGCAGGATTGGATTTCGAGCGCGCAAAGAACCTGTTCGGCACTCAGAGCATGACCAAAGCCGACTATGACGCTTCCAAAACGCAGTTTGAAACTGCGCAGGCCAAACGCAATGCCGCGCGGTCGCAAGTCGCAATGCTGGAAGCCAGAGCCGAATCCGCGCGGGCGCAAATCGAGATGCTTCGCGCCAAGGTCAAAGGTTCGCAGGCCGTGATTGCCGAAGCGAGTATTCCCTTACAAGACACAGCGCTTCGCTCGCCGATGAATGCCGTCGTGCTTCAAAAAAGCGTGGAAGTGGGTGCGCTGGTTTCTTCTGGCAAACCGGGATTTGTGGTTGCCGACATGTCTTCGGTCAAAGCGGTTTTCGGTGTGCCTGATCTGGCTGTGGCGAAGATGCAATTAGGAGCGGAACTAGCCGTGACAACCGAATCGCTGCCCGGCACTGAATTTCGCGGCCAGATTTCCCGCATTGCGCCTGCGGCGGACGCGAAAAGCCGCGTCTTTGAAATCGAAGTCACAATTCCAAATCCACACCAGGCGCTGAAATCCGGAATGATCGCTTCGCTGGAAGTGGCTCCCAGGGATTCTGGCGCACCTGCGCAGCCGGTCACCGTTGTGCCGGTTTCCGCCATCGTTCGTGCCAAAGATCAGCCTGGCCAATACGCCGTTTTCGTCGTGGAAGAGAAAGCCGGTCATTCAATCGCCCGCTCGCGCATCGTCAAACTGGGCGAAGCGCTTGGCAACACGATGGTCGTGCTGGAAGGCGTCAACGTTGGCGACCGCGTCATCACTGCCGGGGCCACATTAACGCTCGACGGACAAGCCGTGCAGGTCATTCCGTAACTGGGTGCGCATCGCTTCCAGCGTGCGGAATTTCGCAAAGGACACATTGATAATAAAGGGTCGCATCGCCAACATCCGCACGCTGGAAGCGATGCGCACCCAAGGTTCGTTAGGAGGGAGCTTATGTCACAACATCGCAGCGACGAAGACATCATCAAAAAAACACATAACACTTCTCGGTTTTTTGTCGAAACGCGCCACGTTGCCTGGGTGCTGCTGGTCGTCACTTGTCTGTGGGGCGCGTACGGATACTGGGGGATGCCGCGCCGCAAAGACCCTGAAGTGCAAGTGCGTACGGCGGTTGCCCTGACGCCCTGGCGCGGTGCCAGCGCGGAAAAGGTCGAGCAGCTTGTCACCAAGAAAATCGAAACGCAGGTTGCCTCCAATGCCAAAGTGACGAAGGTAGAATCCATCTCACGCACGGGCTTGTCTGTGGTCTATCTGGATTTGGACGAAAAGCTGAAAGAGACGGGCAAGGAACTCGACGACATCAAACTTAAGCTGGATGGCATCCACGATCTTCCCGATGGCGCGGGGCCAATCAATTTCATCAAGGATTTTGGTGACACGGCGGCGCTGATGCTGACCGTCGCCAGTCCAAAGGTTGACGACCTTGAAATCGAATTGCGCGCGAAAGCAATCGAGCCGGCCATTGAGCAGGCACGCGCGCAGCTTGTAGTCCCGCCTTCAGGCGGAAGCAATCAAGACATTCCGCCTGAAGGCGGGACTACAAACAGGGTCGCCTTGGTTGTTTGTTTGCCGCAATCCATTGCGGGCGGCAATCTGCAAATGGTGCGCAAACATCGCGATCTGTTTGTCGAGTATCTGGCGGAGCAAAAAGTGATCAATGACGCTCGGCTGCTCGAAGGCGCGGGATTCATCGGCGTGGATGCGGCGGTCAGCCTGGATGACGCTGCGTTGCTGAAAACTGCGGAGCGCTTCGTGCGCGAGCGGTTGCAGATCGCCGAATTTCATCCCGAGGCCTGGCCGTTGGCGGTCATCCGCGATCCGGGCGAAACACGCGCACGCCTCGCGGCAGTAGCAGGTGACAAATACAGTTACCGGGAGCTTGATCAATACACAGACCTGATTGAAAAAAGTCTGAAGACGTTGCCGATGGTTTCCAAAGTCTCTCGCACCGGGCTGCTGGATGAACGCGTCTTTCTTTACTACTCACAGGAACGGCTGGCGGCCTACGGCATACAGACTTCCAAGCTGCCGGACATTTTGAGTGCCCGCAACATCACCTTACCCGGCGGGCAGCTTGAAGCCGAAGGCAAAAACCTTTCGATTGATCCGACCGGCGAATTCAAAAGCGAAAAAGAAATTGGCGATGTGGCTGTGGCTTCTTCGACCAATGGTGCGCCGGTGTACCTGCGCGATCTGGCGGACGTGGTGCGCAGTTACAACAATCCGCCGACGTTTTTGAACTATTACAACTGGCGCGACGCGCAAGGCAATTGGCATCGCACGCGCGCCATCACGCTGTCGGCGCAAATGCGTTCCGGCGAACAGATTGACAAGTTCGGCACGGCCATTGATGCCACGCTGGCGGATTTGAAACAGCGCCTGCCCGGCGATCTGGTGTTGGCGCGGACTTCCGACCAGCCGTTGCAGGTAAGCGAAAACGTCAGCCTGTTTATGAACAGCTTGTACGAAGCCATCATTCTGGTCGTCATCGTTTCGTTGATCGGATTCTGGGAATGGCGTTCGGCGGCGCTGATGGCGCTTTCCATGCCGATCACGCTGTTGATGACGTTCGGGATGATGCACGCGCTGGGCTTGGACTTGCAGCAAATTTCGATTGCCAGCCTGATCATTGCGCTTGGGTTGCTGGTGGACGATCCGGTGGTGGCGGGCGATGCGATCAAGCGCCAATTGGCCAATGGGCAACCAGCCATCATTTCTGCGTGGCTGGGGCCCACGAAACTGGCTTCGGCGATTATGTACGCCACTGTCACGAACATCGTCGCCTACCTGCCGTTCCTGTTGATGGGCGGCGCGACCAGCGAATTCATCTACTCGCTGCCGGTCGTGCTGACCTGTTCGCTGGTGGCTTCGCGGCTGGTTTCGATGACCTTTATTCCGCTGCTTGGTTATTACCTGTTGCGGCCAAAAGCGGAACCGAGCATTGAAGAGCGGCGCAAGAAAGGCTTTGCGGCGTTTTACTACCGAATCGGCAACGCCGCGATCAACCATCGCTGGAAGTTTTTGGCTGGCGCGCTCGCTTTCCTAGTGCTGGGCGGAGTTTTTATGAGCCAGCTTAAGCCGTCGTTCTTCCCGAAAGACTTGTCTTACCTGTCTTACGTGGATGTCTGGCTGCCCGAAGATGCGCCGTTGGCCGCGACAAACGAAGCGGCTCATCGCGCGGAAGAAGTCATTCGCCGCGTAGCCAAAGAGTATGGCGACGAACACAAAGAAACCGACGTGTTGAAATCGCTGACGACCTTCATCGGCGGCGGCGGGCCAAGGTTCTGGTTTTCGGTTTCGCCGGAACTGCAACAACTCAATTACGCGCAAATCGTCATTCAGGTCAAAGACAAGCACGACACCAACCACCTGATCGCGCCTTTGCAGAGGGCTTTGTCGGCAGAAGTTGCCGGAGCGCGTGTTGATGTGCGCCAGCTTGAATCCGGCAAAGCTGTCGGGCTTCCCGTCCAGATTCGGATTTCGGGTGACGATGCGGCGACGCTGCGCGGGCAAGCGGAAAAGGTCAAAGAGATTTTCCGCTCGATTCCGACCACCGTGCGCGTGCGTGATGATTGGGGCGATGAAAGTTTTACCGTCAAACTGAAAACCAATCCGGATCGAGCGAATCTGGCGGGCGTGACCAATTACGATGTTGCGGCGGCTTCGGCCACGGCCATCACTGGCCAGAAAGTCAGCACCTTGCGCGAAGGCGACAAGCAAATTCCTGTCGTTGCTCGCATGCGAATGGAAGAGCGGTCGCAGCTTGCAGACCTGAACAATCTGTACGTCATTTCTTCGCAAGGGACTGGCCGCGTGCCGCTCGGACAGGTTTCATCAATCGAACACGGGATGCAGACGGAAAAGCTGCGGCGACGGAATCAGTTCCGCACCATCACAGTTTCCTGCTTTCCGAAAGACGGCGTGCTGCCCTCAGAAGTGATGAAAGCCGTGCGCGACAAGCTGACGACGTTCGAAGGCGCGTTGCCGCCGGGTTACAAAATGGAAATCGGCGGCGAACAGGAAGACCAGATCAAAGGCTTCAAGGACCTGACGATGGTGCTGGGGATTTCCATTGTGGCGATCTTTCTGGCACTGGTCTTCCAGTTCAAACACGCCGTCAAACCCCTGATCGTCTTTGCAGCGATTCCGTTCGGAATGGTTGGCGCGCTGGCGGCGCTGTGGGTGATGGGATCGCCGTTCGGCTTTATGGCTTTCCTGGGCTGCGTCAGCCTGGTTGGCGTAATCGTCAGCCACGTGATTGTGCTCTTTGACTTTATCGAAGAAGCGCACGAACACGGCGCGCCTTTGCGTGAAGCCTTGCTGGACGCGGGGATTATGCGATTGCGTCCAGTGCTAATCACGGTCGGCGCGACAGTGATTGCGCTGTTTCCGCTGGCTTCGCACGGAGGGCCCCTGTGGGAACCGATGTGTTACGCGCAAATCGGCGGGTTGACCATCGCGACCTTTGTGACCTTGCTGCTGGTTCCGGTGCTGTACGCGATTTTCGTGCTGGACCTGAAATTGGTGAAGTGGGACACCATTGGCGAAGCGGAGCATCGAGCCGCAACCGGTATCGAACCGGCAAGCGATGCTACGGTCAACACGTCAACTGGAAAACTGGCTCATCAATAAATTGCGAATGCTGCCAGGGCTTTGCTAAATCGAACCAGACAACGCTGGTACAATCAGAACGAAACCACAAATGAACACAGATTGGCACAGATCAACACGGATCAAAATTTTGTGAGTATCGGCGTTTATCTGAGTGAATCTGTGTTCATCTGTGGTTAATCGTTTGTCCCAAAGTCAGAAGGGAGGAAATATGAATCGAGCAACATTGAATGCAGGAGAAAGCGCGGTTGTGAATTGGACCGTGACGACAGAAGACCTTGCCAGCGCGCTGTCATCGGATCCGCGAGATTGTTTTCCGGATGTGTTTGCCACATCGCGAATGATTGCGCTGTTGGAACTTGCCGCAGCGCGGGTCATGCGTTCGCTCCTGGCTGAAGGCGAATTGTCTGTCGGCGTGACGGTGGATGTGAAGCATTCGGCTCCGACTGCGTGCG
The DNA here is from genome assembly GCA_964383955.1 of uncultured Heliomicrobium sp. Classification (GTDB taxonomy): domain Bacteria; phylum Acidobacteriota; class Blastocatellia; order RBC074; family RBC074; genus RBC074. Next base: position 7,866 of record CAYLJQ010000175.1, read on the forward strand.
GAGAAACGGTTCGTGCAACGGCTCGCTACGTCGGCCAGGAGGGCAAGCTCTATCTTTTTGAAGTGTTGGCTGAAGACGCAGGCGGCGAAATCGGGCGCGGCACACACAAGCGAGCAATTGTCTCAACAAATCGTTTGCTGGAAGGAGCCCAACGGCGCGCTGCTTCCCTTGAAAAGTAGTTGCCACAAGAAAAAGATGTCCGTTCATTTTGCACAGCCAGATTAAAGCGGTTTGCAAGTTGAACGGACATCCTTTTTGTCTTTCAAATGATTGGCTTGTTACTCTTCCGCAATTATTCCTTTCTGGTAATTCGTGTACACGTACACGGGAATCTTCAGGTCGCCAAGGTGCTTTTTGATTAACGGCATGACCTCATTCCAATCCAATCCGCCAACGCCGGTTGCCAGCCGGGGCAAAGCAATACTTTCAAAATCTTCCTTTTCAATAAGCTGGCGGAGCTTGCGCAGCGCCAAATTCACATTGTGCGTATTAGCCCGCCCCGGATTGCCCTGATGATTTGACGGAGGCTCCTGGGTAAACAGATTGACGATGCGTTTGCCTTCCGTTCCTGCCCAAGTCCAGGTTTCTCCGGGTTTCGGATGTTCGGCATGGCAGAAATGGCGAAAATCCTGATACATCGCCGGCCATTGTTCGCGAAGGTCCAGCGCCAATCCCGAATTGAAATGATCATTAGGCGCAATCCCATGCGCGATGACGCGGGCTTTGCTCAACAAGATGTCTCCTGATACTTCCTTGATCACAATCCACCTCCTCAGGTTACGGTTAGCCAGCAAGCGCGGCTTCTTGCTGAAATTTTTCTTCACAGCCAATGCAGCGCGTTGTGTGAGGCAGCGCTTCCAGCCGTTTCGGAGCTATGATCTGGCCGCAATCTTCGCATTTGCCATACAGCCCTTCGTCCATGCGGACCAGAGTCCTTTCAATCTGCCTTAGCTCGGCCCGAATTTGGCCATCCAGAGCATCCAGCACTTCGTCGTTTTCTACTTCGATTGCCTGCTCTTCAAAATCGGCATTGAGTGGCTGGTCGGCGTGTCGGCGATCCATTGAAATTCTCTCCAGCCGTTTCAGGATTCCGTCGTGCCGCGCATTGAGTTGTTTTCGAATGGTTGCAAATTTCTTCATCACTGCCTCCTTCTGCTTATCAAGCTTTGTTCAAAGAAAACGCAATTGCTATTCCGTCTGCAAATTGTTGAAAGCAGAGCGCTATTGAATTCACAATGTGGGATTTTTGCTCAATGGTTGCGGGACTTTCCCCAGATGAGTTTTAGGAAGGCTGATGAAATGCCGAAAGAAAGGCAGTTTGGGCTGAAGAATACGAGGGATGGCAAGATATGTCGCGTTGAAATTGATTGGCGGGTTTGTGGGATAACCCGCCGTTCAGCTCACGATCCGTTGCATCCCTAAAAGGCCGGAGCGTGAGCGCAAGCGCGGGGCACCGATGCTCGAACCTACTCTCCGCGCAAGACCGTTGTCCGTGATCAACCGCGAATGCTGCTTACGACTGATCAGGGCGCGGGAATTGTCTTATTTCATGGCCTAAAGTTCAAATTTTAGGCAATTTTTTACAGACAGAGTTTTTGGCGCAAGCCTGTTACATTCGTTTTTCCCGCTGATAAGCAATCACGTCTTTTAGAATTTCGTCCAGCTTGTAAGTCGGTTGATAACCAATCAGGTCGCGGACTTTGGAAATATCCGGCACCCGCCGAAGCATGTCTTCAAAGCCAGCCTCATAAGCTTTGTCATAAGGCAGAAACGTGATTGCCGAGTCTGCTTCGGTCAACGCTTTTACCCGCTCGGCCAGTTGCAAAATGGTTACTTCCTGGTCGCTTCCAATGTTGTAAACCTCGCCCGTGGCTTCAGAAGTCTCGATCAGCTTCATTAACGCGCCAACCACATCCGAAACGTGCGTGAAACAACGGCTTTGCGAACCGTCGCCGTAAACCGTAATTTCTTTGCCTTCCAGCGCCTGGCGGACAAAATTCGGAACGACCATTCCATACTGACCGGTTTGTCTTGGACCAACGGTGTTGAACAGGCGCGCGATTACCGTGGGGACTTTCTTTTCCTTCCAATACGCAATCGCCAGAAATTCATCAATGGCTTTTGAACAGGCGTAACTCCAACGGCCTTTGTTCGTGGCTCCCATCACCAGATCGTCATCTTCGCGGAACGGAATGGTTTCGCGCTTTCCGTAGACTTCCGAAGTCGAAGTGATCAGCACACGCTTTCGCTTTTTTGCCGCATGAGCCAGCACAATTTCAGTGCCGCGAATGTTGGTTTCGATGGTGCGAACCGGACTTTCGACAATCAGTTTGACGCCGACAGCCGCCGCCAAGTGGTAAGTCGCATCGCACAAATCAACCAGTTCCGCCACCAACTGCTGATTGGTCACCGAATCCAATACGTAATGAAATGCAGGATGTGTTTTTATGTGTTCGATGTTTTCCATCGAACCGGTTGAAAGATCGTCAATGATGTAAACCTCATCGCCGCGTTTCAGATGCCTTTCCGCTAAATGCGAGCCGATGAACCCGGCTCCACCCGTAATCAAAAACCTCATTTCGACTCTTCCTTCTGTTGAATTGGTTTGACTGAGCCAGTGCCACGCAAGCGTAAGCAGGTAGGGCATTTAACGGCTTACTTGCGCTGGCAAACTGATTCGGCGCTCCACAGCGCAAATTCCAGCTTCGGCCTCAGTGAACTAGCAACGCCGCTGATTGTCAACGGATTCTTTTTTTATATCTCAGATTTGTAGGACAAAAAATCCGGCGGTTTCAGCGCACCCTCCCAGGTTCCGATTTCGCAAGTGCGAAAAATGCCTTCTTTCTCTAACTTATTCTTTATAAGTTGTTTAGAGGGCGATTCTATAGTTTACAGGCTTCAAAAAAGAGGCTGGTATGGGAGGGGGCTCCCATACCAGCCCACGAAAAAACTATCGCCCACGCCTAGATGAAAATTCTCGCTGCTTCCGATGTTACGACTTCAGCTTGTAGGTATTATCTTACAGTCCGTTGCCGAAAAGGCGTAAGCTGCTCGAAAACGATCGCTGGGAAATTGGTGAAAGTGCAAGGTGCTAGGGGGACCCGGTGACGATGTGGATGTATATGACAATCTGGTCTTCGTAGAAACCAAAGCCACACGTTTCCTAGCCAATCTACTCCAGAACTCTTCACAAAGTTTTTAATTGCCCTAAGCGCGGTAGGCAATTGCAGCAAACGATTTTTCAGCAGAGCTGTAAACGGTCACCAAAAACGTTTGAACAACACGGTGCTGCCTCGGCAAGAGGTTTCCTTTTAAGGTTCGGTGAGATTGGG
>CAYLJQ010000176.1:0-11136 GCA_964383955.1 uncultured Heliomicrobium sp.
CAAAAAGAGCCTGAAGAGGTTATAGAAAAACTGCTCGAAGTTTCAGAAAAGGCACAAGAAAGGGGACGAAAATATGCAGAGATGACTGTATACGAGGTTCACAGTTTTCTCAAAAAACACGCGGCTTAGCATATTCGGACGTCACAAAAGATTGCAGAGATTGTTGGTAATTTACAAACGAATGGGGCGACCAGAGGCAATCAACTAGCAATGCAAAAGCGCTTGCTGCAAATAATTGGGCGTAATTTTCAGATAACAAATTCCCCAGGCATAAGTGTGCAAGTTTGGTATACATTTTTACACCTTTTGAAAAACTTTTTCGGAACCAGCCTCCGCCCCAATTTTCTGCAATGCACCGAAGGCATCGATTAAGAAATAACACAATTTTCATTTGGGCTATCCATCGGCTTAGGAGTTGAAATGGATTGGAAATCTCCTGTTAGCGACCAAGCAGCGGCCCGCCGTGCTGGAGGAAGGCGACGCTATAACGCCCTGCGTAAGAAACAGGCAAAGCAAAGGCGGCGCAAATTAGCCTGCTTGATTCGTAAATGCGATTTTCAAATTGGCTGGCAACGAAGGTTTGCTGGAATATTGAAAGTGAGTGAATCGACAATCAGCCGAGACCTGATGACTCCGAATTTGCAGAGGGAGATTGAAAAGAGGTTCTCGCGCCTGAATGATGAAGAAGAGCGTAGGTTCCTGAAAGGGCTATGGAAGCCACACTAAAGCAGCCGACCATCACATCATTATTCGCGTGACTCTATTTTTAGTAATTAACGAATGCTATAGATAACATTAGTTATCGAGTGAGAATCGCTGGCTTGAACCATTCCAAATCCTTTTGAATTCCCCTCTCCGAATCCGCATTCCCAGCCGAGTTGCAGCAATTCCGGTGGAGCCGTGACGATAAACGGAGCCTGCCAGCTTTTGATCTTTGTGCCTTTGTAAGATTCCAGCCGCGAAACCCGCTGCACGCCGCCGCGCCGTTCGATGTATTGCCAATCGAACTCAAATCGCAACGCATCCACTTCGCAGCCTTCGCCCGTCCAGATGCGAAACTTGTGGCAGAGATTATTACAGACCTGTGAACCGAATCGCGGATCGTCAGCGCGAAGATATTGCTTTTCCTTGTTTCCTGGCTCGCTAACCGAAACCGTCAGCGGAGACAAGGTCGTAAACCGCATCTTTCCGCTAAACACGGGCGGCAGGATTTCTTCAACCTGCGTCACCATAAATCGCGTCACCGATTGTTTGTCACCAATGGTTATGACCTGTTGCGCGACCAAACCATTCACGAACGCAGCAATGAAGCCTTCTTCCGGCGAAGCCACTTGCCAAGTCACACGCCCGCCGCGAAACCACACGTGTTCATCGCGCCCTTTGTCCAGCAGAGTGTCCGGCAAATATGGTTTGGAAAACACGAAGAACTTAAACGCCGCCCGCGCATTCGCCGCGTCCTGTTGATATCCTTGTTCGTGCAAAAACGCGGCATACTCCGGCGCGACTTTACTGACCGACCGATAGATCAAAGCGGCGAGTGGATAATGATCCAGCGGCAACGAAGCCGGATCATCGAGTGGCATTAAGCTGATTTTGATTCGCATGGCAGCGGATTGTAGGCAAGCTATCTCAAATTGGCTATCGTTGGAGGAAATATCCGTCACCGTCAACATCATGTGAAAAATCTGCATTGACGCTGCCAGTGTTTAACCGTATTCTCGCGCGCGTTGATCGGCCATCAGCTATCAACATCAAGAAACAAAATCCGAATTCGCCAAACAGCCCCAATTGGTTCGACACGTACTGACAAACGATTCAGCGAGCCTCTGCACACACGCCCCAAACCGCAACGTCACTCAATAGAGTGCCAGCCGTACCGCACTCTCGAAATTTCAATCGCTATCTCGCAAAAACTTGTCAGGATTAAAGCAGATGACTACTGATCCCAAATTGAACCAGATACCCGAATCGCCGGGAAATGGATATTTGCCTTCCTGCTCTTCAAACCTGCCTGAGGCGAAGCGGAAATTGATAGCCACACCATCGTTGCGCGCCACCCTAATTGAGGGCTTGAGCCAGATGTTTGCTTTTGAGCGCGGCGGCGGCCTTAAAACAGTCTGTCTATTTGCAGCCAGTATCGCCACGCTTAGTTGGGCAGTAGACTCATTACTGCCTGTACTCCAAGAAGCAAGTCGATACCTGATGTTTGACCGCAAGTGAGAGGGAGAAGCAATGGCGGGAAATCCAATTCCAGAAAACCTTTGCAGCGACCATTTGTTTTTGTTGGTAGGCACAAATCCTTTGCCGAATTGGGTGGCGGCAAGATTACTACTCCGTGAACAAGGTGTTCTTTATCTGGTTCATTCCGAGACGACTAAAAAAGTAGCTGAACGTTTTGGCAGTTTTGCAAGGGATTGTGGATGCCAGTGGGAGATGACGTTTGTCAAAGTCTTTGAAGAGCATAATGCGGTTTCGGTCTATCGAACCATCCAGGAACGAATGAATGGCATTTCTGCGGGTCGGGTAGGCTTGAATTACACTGGTGGGACAAAGGTGATGGCGGTGCATAGCTATCGCGCCGCACGGGATTGGGAGAAGCAAAACAATCAGTCAGTCATTTTCAGCTATCTGGATGCGGCAGATTTTTTAATGCGGTTTGAATCTACTCCCGATTACCCCAAAGGCCATCAACAAACCGTCGGATTAGACTTGCCACTTACGCTCGAAGACATTTTATCACTCCACGAAACCGTCAATTTGAAGGAGCCGATCAAACGCGATACACGCGGTTCATCTATCAGCCCGCAGTTAGTGCAACTTTACCGAGATCGCGATGGGCACGGCCAGAAGAGTTGGCGCGGGTACTGCGAGAGCATGTTGAAATACGGACGATTGCACTTGCCTCCACGTGGGAAACGCATAGGTGAATGGCGTGAAGAAACAAGTCTCGCAGGCGAAAAACTGAACCCTCGCCCCAGTGATCGCTCAGTTGAGACTGCTTTGAACGCAGTAACTGAAGCGTTCATTCCTGGTGGTTCCAGCGGAATGAAAACCTTGCAGGAAGTCAGAAACCATCACCCTGAGTTTACTACTGTCACAGAAGTGGCTGCGTGGATGGACGGCTTCTGGCTGGAAGAATACGCGCTCGACCAAATCCTTAGCCTGCAACAAGAGTATCAAGCGGCTGGCGAGGCAACGAAACTGCACGATTGCGGGCGCAATCTGCGCATCAATCGCCCAATGAACATTGAGGCGGATGTAGCTGTGATGCGTGGGTATCAGCTTCATCTCATCTCTTGCTATTCAGGCAGCGAAAACAGTCGCGCACGGCTCAAACTATTTGAGGTTTTTACACACGCACGCAATCTGGGCGGCGAAGCGGCGCGCGCAGCGTTGATTAGTTGTGTCAGCGACCCGGTTTATATCAAAAAACAGGTCGGCCAGTTGCTCGGTGACGACCGGCAGGTTGAAGTTTTCGGGCGTGACGATCTCAAAGACCTCAAACCCAAACTCAAACGCTGGTTTGATTCCGGCGCACGCTAGCTGCGCTGTACTTACGCAGTCAGGCCAAATAACAGCATCACACACGCAACCGCAGGAGCGAACGATGGCGCAATATACTGTGACCGTAGTGGATACGACGCAAATTCAGCCGTATGTGTTCGGCAGCAACCGCTTGCAGGAAAACATTGGCGCTTCGGAACTTGTGCGACTTTTTACCGGCAAATGGGCGTTGGAAGCGGTGATGGAGGTCGCGCCGGATTATCACAATGTGAAGGATGCGGCGGAACTTGATTTCAAAAAAGGGTTTGAGATACGCCTCCACGAAGCTGACCAAGCAGCAGAAGTGATCTATGCCGGGGGCGGCAATATCGTAGTGCTTTTTAGTCAGCCTGCATTGGCGCGCGCGTTCGCGTGGAACCTGACGCGCAAGGCGTTGGAATATGCACCAGGCTTGTCGCTGGTGATCGCGCACGACGATGAATTCGTCTGGCATGAACCAGTCGCCAACGACGATTCAGTGCTTTCAAACGTCGTGACGAAATTGCTGGGCGATAAATTGGCAGCCCGCAAAGCCGCGCGGCTCCCTTCACAGCCGTTGTTGGGTTTGGGGGTGACGGCGGTTTGCGAAGCTACGGGGTTGGTGGCGAGCCTGACCACCGAAGGAGAGTTCCGACCGAATGAGCGAGAGCGGTATGCCAAACTCAAATTGAGTGATGACGAAAGAGATCGCCTGATTTCCCGCGAAACCGCTTGCAAGTTATGGGCACGAGACTTGGCCAATAAGCGGCTGCAAAAAGAATTCGCCAAAGAGTTGAGTCACTGGTACGAGTTTCCTTCTGACATGGACAAGCTGGGGCGCATCAAGGGCGAAGACAGTTATGTTGCCGTCGTTCACATTGACGGCAATGGCATGGGCAAGCGCATTGAGGAGATTACCGATCAATTTCCGACTGCCGCACAGAATCGTGATTACATCGTTACGATGCGCAAGTTCTCACGTGAGGTAAACACAGCCTCCGGGAATGCCTTGCGTCACGTCGTCAAATTACTGACGGACAGCATCACGTTGCAGCAGGGAAAAGAATACGTGTCAGAACAAATTCCGATGGATGGAACTTATCTGCCCTTTCGTCCGCTGGTATATGGCGGCGATGATGTGACTTTCGTTTGCAACGGTTTGCTTGGCGTAGCGCTCGCAACCACTTACCTCAAGGCTTACGAGGCAGAAACCAAACGCATCCTCAATGAGCAGCTTTATGCCAGCGCGGGCATCAGCATCGTCAAGATGCATTATCCGTTTGCGCGCGCTTATGCCCTCAGCGAGAAGCTAACGAGCAGCGCCAAAAATTTCATTGCGGAGGAAAAAGACCGCAAGGCTTCTGCGCTGGATTGGCACATCGCTGCTAGTGGCTTGAGCGGTTCGTTAGATGAGATTCGGCGGCGCGAATACTTGAGCCACGATGGCGCGCGCAGCCTCTTGATGCGTCCGCTGTTGCTGCACGGGGAAGAAAGTGATGGTCGCGTCTGGATCAACGGCGTGGAAAAACTCACGCTAACGTTTCTGCGTGATGAGGCCTGGACAGACAAACGCAACAAAGTGAAAAAGCTGAGGGAAGTCCTGCGCGAGGGCCTGACGCGCAAGCCGCTGGAGCAGATACCACCCACCTATGGGTTCCCGGAACAATTACCGGAAATCAGCGGCAGTAAATATCAGCGCAACGGCTGGGACGGCGCGCGCTGCGGTTATTTCGATGCGATTGAGTTGAGCGACTATTACGTCGAGGTCAGCGAAATGAAGGAGGCACAATGACGACGCTTTATTTGCGTTTGCGTAGCGCGACCACGCTGGGACGCGGCGATGGCGTAGCCGGTTGGGTAGATCGTGAAGTCGAACAAGATCAGGACGGCTTTCCTTTCCTGCGCGGCAGAACGCTCAAAGGCCTGTTGCGTGAAGCGGCAGAAGAAATCGTCTTCGCGTTGCCGTATCCACCGAACTTAAAGCAGGCGAAAGACGCACTCTTCGGCGGCTTGGGCGGCAGCGGGATTGACGACGAGGGCATTCTGTACGTTGAAGCGGCGCAACTGCCGCCAAACGTGCGCGCCTTGTGGCGCGCTGAAATGGCAAACCAGCGCACCAGCCAAACGGGCGAGATGACGCTGACGCCGACAGATGTGCTTGAGTCGCTCACTGGCATTCGTCGGCAGACAGCGGTGAATGAGTACGGCGCACCCGATCACGCAACGTTGCGCTCAATGCGCGTTATTCTGCGCGAAACCCTACTGGCGGCGGAACTCAGCTTTACCCGCGCGCCGAACGATGACGAATGGGCTTTATTGACTGCCGCTACGTTGGGGTTGCGTGCCCTCGGCACAGGCCGTAATCGCGGACGCGGCTGGTGTCAGGCAATGCTCAATGACGAAGCCTTTATGCGCCGACGCTGGGTGGCGCTTTCACAGGAGGGCTAACGCATGTATGGCTTGGAATACACGATTGAACTGCTCGAACCAGTACTAGCCAATAGCTTTGCTGGTGATAGTAATAGCGCGCAATCCCTACGTTATCTCGCTGGTTCATTGATACGCGGCGCAGCAATTGGCGAATACCTCAAATTACATCCGGCTATTGATGCAGGTGATGAGACAAGTGATGCGCGGCGACTGTTTTTCAGCGGAGCGACGCGCTACTTGCCTGCCTATCCCGTCGCCAGCAACGGCGAGCGCACAGTGCCTGCTCCATTGGCTTGGCATAAAAATAAAACCCGTGAGCCGCATGAATCAACAACGCAATGCGACTTGTTTGATTTGAGCCTTAACCAGCGCCCCGCCAAACAGTTGAAAGGATTGGGCGAAGCGCAATTTTGCCGGTTGGCGGCAGAAGATGCAGCTGTCTGGGTTGAGTTTGGCGAACAAGTCAATGTTCATACGCAACGTGATGCTGTCGCAGGCCGAGCCAAAGAAAACCAGGGCGCGGTCTTTCGTTATGAAGCCTTACCGGCAGGCTTACAGTTGAAAGGCGCGATTCTCACCGAGAGGGCGACAGACGCCGCACATCTAAAAGCGTTGCTGGATGGCAAGACCTTGCGCTTCGGCAAGTCTCGCACAGCAGGTTATGGTGCGGTCAAAATCACGATGGCCGAGGAACCGAAGGAGTTCTGGAAAGAGGTTTCACCCGTTGCGTTGGCGAGTCAGAACGAGTCGTTCATGGACGAACAGAGCGAGTACGCTGAGGACGCAACAAACGATGAGGCTTTTACTGTTGCGCTCGAAGATTACTTCCTGTTGACGATGTTGAGCGACACGATTGTGCGTGATGCTGACGGACAGCATACGCTCAATCCGTTGCCCGCGTTGGCTCGCAAGCTCGGCTTGCCGGAAGAGCCGGAAGCCCGATTGACGCTTCACGACGCGAAGACCAGTTTTCGCAAAGCCGAAATCGTCGGCGGCTTTAACCGCAAATGGGGTATGCCATTGCCGCAAGTCGCGGCCATCGCCGCAGGCAGTACTTTTGTCATTCGCACAAATCCGCCGCATACCTCCACCGAACTCAAAGCGTGGCAAGAGAAGTTGCACGACGACGGACTGGGCGAGCGCCGTGTAGAAGGTTTTGGGCGGGTAGCCGTCGAGTGGTATCACAATCCGCCGCTGCGCTGGAACAAAGATCAAAGTAGGCCAGACGTTGCCGCTCCGATTGTTCTGACCAGTGACGAGCGAACGCAGACGGAAAAGATGCTGACGCGCTTGTTGCGCCGTGACCTAGATCGTTTGTTGGTTGAGGCCGCAGCTGGTTATCAGGTGAAAGGAGACATTCCCAATAGTCAATTAGCGCGCTGGCGTAGCGTGATTTATCGCGCGGTCAACGAACGCCAAACCACACGCGTGCTGCAATTTCTCGTCGCCGAAGAAGAAAAAAACAGCCGCGCGTGGGAAGCCTTGCGACGCGCCCGCGTTACCGCCTCTCATCAACGCCTGACCGATTGGATCAAAACGACGCTCACCGAAACTGGCTTTCCAAAAACGTTGTTGACCAAAGATCACAGCAATTTGATCCGCGCTGTAGGGGAGAAACCGGATAGTTACGTCGTGGTCGAACCGACGCCGGAGATGGCGATTGAATACCGCTTGCGCTTGGTTGACGCTGTGCTGGCGCTGGCCGCCAAACGAGGGAGGGCAAATGCCTGAACGCACCTTACATCGCTCCATTGTTGAGCGTTATGTCATTACCGGAAAACTGGTGCTTGAGACGCCTGCCCATTTCGGCAATGGCGAAGCTGATGCTTTCACTGATATGCCGCTGCTGAAAGACGAACTCGACGGCAAAACGCCACTCTTGCCCGGCACGTCCATCGCAGGCGCGTTGCGCAACTATTTGCGTGAACGCCAACGCGGCGATTGGTTTCATCCACCCAAGCCGCCGACTGACAACAGCAACAAAGAAGAGGCACGCTTCAAACAAGAAATGGAAGAGGAACGCAGCTTTCATGCCAGCCTGTTATTTGGCGGTTCGCGTGGCGACGAAGACGGCAATCAAAGCCCGCTGATCGTTCACGATGCTTTGGGAAGTTCAGCCGATTACGAATTGCGCGACAGCGTGCGCATCGAACCCGAAACCCGCACTGCCGAAGACGAAAAGAAATTCGACATCACGTTGCTTACTGCCGGTACGAGTTTTGATTTGCGTTTTGATCTGTCCATCAGCTTACCCAATGAAGATCAAGGCACGCTAGCGGAGCATCGCCTGAATTTGCTTTCTGCCCTCGCTGCTGCCCTCACGGGTTTGCAGGAAGGGGAGATTACGCTTGGTGCGCGCAAGCGGCGCGGATTCGGGCGCTGCCGTGTCACGCAATGGACAGTCACTCGCTACGACGTGCAAACGCGCGCGGGCTTGCTAGCGTGGCTGGCGGAAGATTATCCGCATTGGAGTGATCCGGCTCCGCCGCCCCCGCCCTTGAACAATGACATCAACGCTTTGTTGGGCGCAGACACTTACGCGCTGGCTGACAAGCGCCAACGGTTTGCAATGAGTGCTACGTTTGCGCTGGACGGTTCGCTGATGGTGCGTTCCGGTCAGGCCGATAGCGGCCCTGATATGATACATCTGCATTCGCCGCGTCCGCAGCCCAACGGTGGGTCAGAGATGCGTCCGATTGTCGCTGGCACGACGTGGGCAGGCGTATTGCGTAGCCGCGCCACGCAAATTGGCTACACGCTCGCGCCGCTGGAAAAAGGCAAAGAGACCGGAGACAAAGTCGCGGCACTGATTGACGGCATCTTCGGCCCGGCCAAAATCGAAAGCCGCAGGAACCAGCAAAGGAACAATCAGCCGATAGAAGCCAAAGCCAGCCGACTCGCACTCGCCGAAACCGAAATCGGCGACGAAGGCATCAGGAAGCTCGAACAAACCCGCATCAAAATTGATCGCTTCACTGGCGGAGCCTTCGAGTCGGCGTTGTTTTCTGAACAACCGCTCTTTGGCAACCAGGATTCACAAGTGCGGCTCGAAATTTCGCTCCGGTTACCCGTTCAACACAGCCGCCTCCAACAACACGCTGAAGTCGGCTTGCTGTTGCTGTTGCTCAAAGACCTCTGGACGGGCGACCTGCCCATCGGCGGCGAATCGGGTATCGGACGCGGTCGCTTGCAAGGCAAGTCCGCCGAGATTCGTTTCGATGGGACGTGGGCAATCGCGCAAACCGATACAGGCAACCTTGCCATCACGGGCGGCGAGCCTGCCGTTTTGCAAGGTTACGTGACGGCGCTCAACGAATGGCTTAAACGAATGGCTTAAAGGAGGTTCGCAATAATGCCGACTATTGATAATCGCGCAGAATTCCCCAGCGCGTGGACGGACGGGGAATTTCAAATCTGGGTGCGTGAACAAATGAATGATGAACGCTGCTGGCTGCTCGCGCACGCCGATGACGGCGTCATTTGGGGGCGTTGGGACGGCAATGCTTTGGTTACCTCACACGAGGTTGCGCCTACGATTGCGCCTCACTTGCGGCTAGTGACGTTGCAGCAACTATTTCTTTTCGGTTCGCCGGATGAGGTGCGGCTCTGGCGCGATGATGATTGTCCGGCCACACGCTGGCGGACGCGGCGGCTCAGCGACAGCGCAACAGATGACGTGATAAACGAACCGCACATCCTCTGGGGATCGAAACGTGAAGAATGGCCGGAAGGTTTTGATGGGCGTCAATTCACCCACGTTTGGGAAGAAGCATCCAATTTCGGCATGCATCACTTCGTACCGATCCACGTAACGTCGGAGGATTTGACGCAGCGTCGCTTGCGCTTGCTCGTCCGCCATTACATCACCCATGACCAGGACACTGGCGAAGCGCGCATCACCCACAGCCGCCTCGCCAGCCTCGAAGTTAGACTCGAACTCCAACCCGCAGGAGGTGCGCAATGAGTTTACCCAAACAACCGCTTGAGATTGATGCCGACCGTCAGGCGCTCGCACCTTACAACTTTGTCGAACTGCCAGAACGCATTGCCGCCGTCATCGCAGGCGATAGCTTGCCGAAGATCAATAAGGCTGCGACAAAAGCGGAACGCGAAACCACGCTGGTTGAGCGCAACAAGTTGGTGACAGCTCAACTCCCTGATCAAAACACTTTTCACGAAACGCGCCATTCCGGTTGGATTGATTGCCTGCTGACTACCGAATCACCGGCTTACGTGCGTGCGCCTCGCTCCGAAGACGAAGCACGGCGCGGCATTCAATCAAAAGACCTCCCTGCATTCTTTTACGAATGGGAACAGAATGAACCGGTTATCCCCGGCAGCACATTGCGCGGAATGCTGCGCTCGTTGGTCGAAATCGCCAGCTACGGCAAAGTAACGGAAGTAACTGATAAGCGGCTCATTTACCGTGCGGTCGGTGATACAACGAACCACGGAACGAAATACCGCGAGCAGTTGATGCTCAATGAAACAAAGGAATATGCGCGCGGCAATCGCAATCAGCAATACCACACGCCGTTGATGCTTGGTGGTTATATGCGCAAGCGCGGCTCTGACTGGTTTATTCAACCTGCCGAAGTGCGCGACGGAACAACCTTTGCCCGAATCAGATTGGACGAAAGATTTTTTAACCAACTTGCGAAAGTGCCAGGTTGTCGAAACGCCAGTAAAGTTTATGTCCGTGTCGGGCCGTATGACTTTCAGCCGGTACGCGGCGGTTTTCTCAACATCCGTGCCTCGCGTGTATTGGAATCTTCAGGCAGACCAGACGCGCCGAAACTGTTTGAAGCGACTTTGGTGCGCAGTGGCTATATGTTCAGCAAACGCAGCGAAGCCGTGATTTATCCGCCGGATGAAAAAGCCGATTGGCTGTCATTGGATGACGAACAAATTGACGATTATCGCAATCAAGTCAGCGCAGAACAGGAAAAACTGCTGGGCAAAGGCGGTGTGTTACGCGAAGGACAGCCAGTTTTTTATACTTTGGTCAGGAATGATAAAGACGAACCGCTCAAGGATAAAAATGGCAAGCTGCAAGTTAGCTTTTTCGGCCATTGCCGTATGCTGCGTCTGCCTTACAAACAAAGCCCCAGAGATTTTGTGCCGCCCAATGTGCGTCGTGAAGAAGATGTTGATCTCGCCGAGGCGATTTTCGGCTTTACCAAG